>DASQDV010000096.1:0-5006 GCA_035633995.1 Pyrinomonadaceae bacterium
TCGCGCCCGGCGTTCTTGTTAACGCCCGTCGGCTCGACGTTGGAGTTGCCTTTAACGGCCGAGTTTGTGTTGCCCTCGCTCGTGCCGCCGATGCCCGTATCTTTCGGGCCGATTCCTTCACGGCTCCCGGTGCTGTTATTGCCGATGCCCGCCGAGTTGGCGGCGTTCGCGTTGTTGCCGTTGCCCGGCGAGTTTACGCGTTCCGCAGTGCAAGCGGCGAAGAGTGTGGTGATGGTGAGCGTGGCGAGAAGCATGAGAGTGCGTCGCATAGAGTTCCTCCTGTTGGCTGTTCGTGTTGGTCAGGTGAATGTTCACGCGCGCCGTCGGGCGTTCGAGGCGTGCGCTTCAAGCAATTGGCGGCTCTCGATGATCCCGACCCCGGCGGCGCGCATCTCTTCGATGGCGCGCGCCGTGTCGCCCTCCGCCACTTCCACGCCGCGACAGGCATCGGCGACGACCGAAGTGCGAAAGCCGAGCGCGACGGCGTCGAGCGCGGTGAACTTCACGCAGTAGTCTGTGGCGAGACCGGCAATTGTCACGTCAGTCACGCCGCGCTCTTTCAGATAATCGCCGAGTCCGGTGGCGCGCAGGTGCTCGTTGTCGAAGAAACCGCTGTAGGAATCAACCTCCGGGTCTGTGCCTTTGAGGAAGACGCGCGCGATGCGGCTCGTGTCCAGCCCCGCGACAAACTCGGCGCCCGCCGTCTCCTGCACGCAATGCGGCGGCCAGAGCGAGACGAAACTCGAATGCCCCGCCGGGTGCCAGTCCTTCGTGGCGACGATCAACTCAAAACGCTTTTGCAGTTCGTTGACGACAGGCACGACCCGGTCGCCTTCTCGCACGGCGAGCGAGCCGCCCGGACAAAAATCGTTTTGGATGTCAACGAGGATGAGTGCGCTGCTGTTGTCGTTATTCACGTTCAATCACCTTCAAGTTCCTTCGACCGCCGCGCCGTCGCCGCCGAGCAGGCGCACGCGCTGGCCGACGGCGAGTTTGCCCGTCCGGATCACGCGCGCGTAGAGCCGCGCCTCGCCCGCGTGCTGCTTTTGCGAGACGCGTTTGAACTTTCCGTCCTCGAACGAGCCCCGGATTTTGCGGCACGGGGTGGCGTAAGAAGTGAGTTCGATGACGACTTCGTCGCCGAGAGCGAGACGGCAGCCGGGCGCGAGGCTTGCCCAATCAAGCCCCGCGACCGTGACGTTCTCGCCGATTGATCCGGGACGGATGGGATGGCCTTCGGCCTGCAACGCCTCGATCACTTCGAGCGAGTAGAGGCAGAGGGCGCGCTGCGGCCCGCCGTGAATCAGAGGATAACGCTGCCGGTCGCCGACAAGCCCGGTCGGCGTCAGTTGCGCTTCCTCGACGGGAAGTTTGGGCACGCCGCCGTTCGAACAATTCAGTTGATAGATGTATCCGTCGCCGGGCATCAGGATTTTTCAGCTTGTGCGGCGAGTCTTAACTCGCGTCTTCTTTCAACTGCTCGGCGGTTTCGTCGTCGCCGATCAAGTGGTTCGACTTGTCGCGCGGCAGTACGGCAGGCTCCTGCCCCGCCTTGCGCTCGGCCACCGCTTCGTGCATCTCCGCGCGATCCCCGTCCTTGCGCCCGCCGTCCTTCTTCTTGCGATCCTTGTCCGACATATTTTCGATCTCCTCTCGGCTCGTTAACTTAATTCAAGCGGCGACGCCGCTGCTGCTGCCGCCGCCGCGCTGAATTTCCCTCACGCGCTCCACGAGTCGCGGCAAATCCTCGCGCGTGTAGACGGGGATGCCCTCCGTCAAATTCTCTTCGCCCGCCGCCTCCGTGTTGCAGTGCGCGGCGAAACGCGCGCGTGCTTCGGTCGCGCTCTCGCCTTCGTCAAAGAGGTAGAGCGCGTCGGTTTTACGCAGCGCGCGGCGCGCAGACGGCTTCATCTTTCCCCCGCCCGACGCGCGCGCAGCCATCAGCATCAGATCAACTTCGACGAACTGCACGAAACTCGTGCCTTCCACAAGGACGCCCTCCGCACGGACGCGCCCCAGCACGGACTTGATTCCGCGCTCGACCTGTTTGTCGGTTACGACGAGCCAGTGGACGTTGGCCGCGCCCGCGTCCCAGTAGCGCCCGGTGTCTTTGCCCGCCGCGTAAGTCTCCGCGCGCCCCGAACGAATCAAAGGTTCTTCCGACAACAGGTGGCTGACGCAACACGCGTGCGCGCTCTTGCCGCACGAACGGTAATGCCCGCGCGTGATCTTGACGGCCTCCCAGCCCGGAAGGGCACGCAGCAGTTCGCACATCAAAGTGGTCTTGCCCGCGTCCGACGCGAAGCCGCCGACGCCGACGATGGTGAAAGTCATAGCTCCTGACAGTTGCGTTCAAACTCGATGGCAACATTATGCGATCCAGTGCGACCGAAACGGAAGCGCGCGGCGCGCGTCTTGTTTCGGAGGATCAGGCCATCACCTTGCGCCTGCGCTTGGCAAGCGGCGTCTTCCCGCTATAGATTAGCCGACTAAAGATTAGACGATAAGATTTTCCGCGCGAACTTCAGAAGAAACATTTTATGCCGAACGACAACGCCGCATCGCCGACGCCGCTGGAACAACCAACGCTGCTCCGCGAGATCGGCGACACGCTGCGCCGACACGGCGATAACGCGCTGCGGGGCGCGGAAGCAGACGCGGCGGCGCGCGCCTGGCTCGACGCGGGTTTCGCCGACGCGGATGAAGTTGACGACTGGCTCGCCGCGCGCTGCTTCGACCCGCGACAGGCCGCGTCTCTCGAAGCCCTGGGCTTCACCGCCGAACAGGCCGCGCGGCGCACGCGCGCCGGGAGCGCGAATTATGAAGAGACCATCGCCTTCAAGCTCTCGCGCGGCGACCTCTCGCTCGAAGAAGCGCGGCGCATCATCACCAGCGATTTTTGGAATTCTTAAAGGAGTCCGCTTTTGCAATGACCGCTTCGTCACGTCCGCTCACTATTCTCTGCATCGCCAGTTATGAGAAGGGACAGGAATTTATGCGCGAGTGCAAGCGGCAGGGTTGCCGCGTGCTCCTGCTCACTTCGCACAGCATCCGCGACGCCGACTGGCCGCGTGAAAGCCTCGACGAAATCTTCTACATGCCCGACGACAACCACAGGTGGATTCTCGAAGACGTGATCAAGAGCGTCTCATACGTCGCGCGCACGGAGGAGATCGACCGCATCGTCCCGCTCGACGATTTCGATCTTGAGACCGCCGCCGCCCTGCGCGAACACCTGCGCGTCCCCGGCATGGGCGACAGCACCACACGCCACTTCCGCGACAAGCTCGCCATGCGCATGCAGGCGCAGGAGGCCGGAATCAATGTTCCTGAATTTGCGCACGTGCTCAACTACGAACGCCTGCGCGCGTTTATGCGACGCATCCCTGCGCCCTGGCTCTTGAAGCCGCGCTTCGAGGCTTCCGCCACCGGCATCAAAAAGATCAGAGAGGCCGACGATCTCTGGCCTGCGCTCGATGCGCTCGCCGACCGCCAGTGCTTTCACGTGCTCGAACGCTACGTGCCCGGCGACATCTACCACGTTGATTCCATCGTTTACGAAGGCGAAGTCCTCTTCGCCGCCGTCAACCGCTACGGCCACCCGCCGCTCGACGTGGCGCACGGCGGCGGCATCTTCACCACGCGCACGTGCCTGCGCGGCACGCCGGACGAAGCGGCCTTGCAGGAGATCAACCGGCGCGTGCTGCGCGCGATGCGCCTGCCGCACGGCGTCTCGCACACGGAGTTCATCAAGGGACGCGCCGACGGCCAGTTTTATTTTCTCGAAACGGCGGCGCGCGTCGGCGGCGCCAACATCGTGGAACTCATCGAGGCGGCGACAGGGATCAACCTCTGGCGCGAGTGGGCGAAGATCGAGATCGCGGGCGGCAAGCCCGGTGCGTATCAACTGCCGCCGCGCCGCGAAGATTACGCGGGATTGCTCGTCTCGCTCGCGCGGCAGAAGTACCCGGACACTTCCGCCTACGACGATCCCGAAATCGTCTGGCGTATGAACAAACAATCGCACGTCGGCCTTATCGTTATGTCGCATGATGCCGGGCGCGTCGAATATTTACTCGACAACTATTCGCAACGTTTTTACCGCGACTTTCACGCCGTCCACCCGCCTTCCGACCGACCGACGAGCTAGCGTCCCCCAAAGCCTTCACTACAGAAGCGCAGGGCGCACGCGAGGGGCGCGGAGGGAAGATTAGTTTTATGCAATTGAAAATTGCTCTCGCTATTGCGCGCTTTCGAGCGGCGGCGCGACGGCGATGAACTCGTCCGCGAAGCGCCGCGCGTATTCGTCGAGCAATTCGCGCACGCGCGCGTGGTCTGCCGAGCGCACGACGAGGCCGACGTGGTAGGGCTTGCGGACGCGGTAGAAAATCTCTGCGTCGGTGTAGCGGGAAGTGTCCGGCCATTCCTGCCGCGCGAGCGAGAGCACGATGCCGCCGTACTCTTCGCGCGAGGGTTCGGCGCGGTAAGGATGCTCGTCGTCGCTCAACTCCAGGCGCGCCCACTCGCGCCAGATGTTAAGTCCGCTCGCCGCCTCAAGTGCCTCCGCGATGTATGCGCCGCCGACGCGCGAGGCGATTTCGAGAAAATAAAACTCACCGTCCGCCGCGCTCTTGATGAACTCCGCGTGCGTCGCGCCGCGCCTGAGTCCGAGCGCCTTGATGACCTGCCGGTTAAGCTCCAGAAGTTTCTTCCGGTCGCGATCTTTTCGTTCGAGCGAGTAGGAGAGAAACGCGCCGCCTTCGTGCGCGACGTTCATGGGCGGGCGACCGTAGATGTTGACCCCGGCGAAAAGCACCTTGCCGTCCGCGACGAGCGAATCGACGTGATAGACCTCGCCCGGAACGAAGCGTTCGAGCAGATAGAAAGAGGACTGTTCGCTCAAGCGCGGGCGCGCGTCGAGCGCGTCAATCGCGCGCCAGACCTGCTCGGAGTCGTGCATTTTCTTGATGCCGATGGCCGATACGTCCGTGCGCGGCTTCAAGACC
>DASQDV010000097.1:0-1632 GCA_035633995.1 Pyrinomonadaceae bacterium
CCCTTTCGATCTGAAACTCAGGCGCGCGCGCGGCGAGGTGGAGAAGCAACTTTACCTCTTTGACCACCTGCCGCAGGCGCAGACCGAGCGCGGCCGTTCGTTTCGTCAGGATGTGGCGCTCTACATCGAGAGCACAAAAGACGCCGAGCAGTATTCGCTCGAAGGCTACAAAAGTTTTCGCCCCATCGAAGACCACGTCGATTCGTTCATCAACGAGATCAACCAGCAACAGTTCGAGTTGCGGAACCGGCGGGCTACGCTCGTCGCCGCGTCGGCGCGGCAGATACGGCTGCTGACGTGGGGCGGCGTCGCGCTCAGTTTCCTCATCGCCGCCGCGACGATCTGGGAAGTGCAGCGACGCTTCCGGCAGATGCGCCGCAGCCTCGAAGAGTCGCGGCGCGAGCGGCAGTTTAGTTCGCAGATGCTCGAAGGCATGGTCAGCGCGGTGGCCGCTATTGACGGGCGCGGCGCGCTGCGCAGCGCCAACGCCGCCTTCTTCCAACTCTTCCCCGAAGCTTCCGTCGGCACGTCAGTCCACGACGCCACGCACGCGCCCGATGCGCTTAAGATGTTCGCAGCGGCCACCTCCTCCTCCTCGCGCGTCGAGCAGGTGACTTATCACGGGCGCTGGACGTTGAACGGCGGCGCAGACGGCGAGGAGCGCACGTTTGAAGTCTACGCGTCGCCGCTCGAAATCGACGGCGGGCACGGGCAGATCATGACGCTTGTAGACGTGACGAAGACCGTCGCGACCGAAACCGAACTGCGCCACAAGGCATCGCTCGCGGCTGTCGGACAGGCGGCGGCTCAGGTCGCGCACGAGATCAAGAATCCGCTCGGGAGCATCCGGCTCGGCGTGGCGATGCTGCGCGACATGACCGAGGCGGGCGAAGCGCACGAGACAATTGATCTGGTCGAGCGCGGCATCGACCACTTGAACAAGTTGACGGTTGACGTGACGCAATTCTCGCGCGAGAAAGAACTGTCGCTCGAACGCGTGAACCTGCACGCGCTGCTCGACTCCAGCCTCGAACTCGTCGCCGATCAGGTGCGCGCCAAACGCGCGCCCGTCGAACGCCGTTACGCGTCCGCCGCGCTCGAAGGCGAACTCGACGCGGATCAACTCAGGCAAGTCTTCGTCAACCTTTTCGCCAACGCCCTCGACGCGGGCGAAGAAAATTCTCCCCTCCCGATCACCACCGCGCCGGTCGCGGGCGTGCGCGCCACAGGCGGCAACGGTGCGGGCGCGAGCGAGCCGCGCGCGCGCGTCACCATCACGGATCGCGGGCGCGGCATGGACGCGAAAACGCGCGCGCGCATCTTCGAGCCGTTCTACACCACCAAGAAACGCGGCACGGGTCTGGGACTCGCCATCGTTAAAAAGATCGTCGAACAACACGGCGGCACGATTACGGTCGAGAGCGCGCCGGGCGAAGGCACAAGTTTCCACGTCGAACTGCCGCTCACGCAGAACTAAGCACGCCGGAAGCCCCGCAGCTTTTCCCTCACAAATTTTTTCGCCGCATTTTTCCGGACCCGCCTGATTCTTTCCCTTTAAAAATTGCGCGTTAACAAATGAAGGGATTTACCGGACGCTCGGATCGTCGGCGGCGGGCGCACAGGGAAGGACGC
>DASQDV010000098.1:0-3295 GCA_035633995.1 Pyrinomonadaceae bacterium
CCGCATCGCCGAAGATGCCGCGCGAGGAGAAACCCGCAAGGCGAAAATCTTTCGTCGCCGCGCCCGCCGAGATGAGCCAGGGGAAAGACGCCCAGCGGTTCTGCGTATTGGGGCGCGCGCCGTCGTTGCCGTTGGCGAAGACGACGACGATCCCCTCGTCGTGCAAAGCCTTGCTCGCCACGTTGATCGGATGGTCGGGGTCGAGCGCGACCGCCGAGTTGCCCCAGGAGTTCGAGACGACTTTGATGTTCAGGTTGAACTGGTTGCTGAGGACGTAGTCGAAGGCCGCGACCTGTCCGAGCACGAAGAGGCCGCCGCCCGAACCGAGGCCGACGAGTTTTGCGCCGGGCGCGACGCCCTGATAAAGCGTGCCGCTCTGCTGACCCGTGCCCGCCGCGATTCCGGCGCAGTGCGTGCCATGCCCGACGTGCGTGTCCGTGTTCACAACGTCTTCGACGTAGGACGGCGGGGTGATGCCCTGAAGCGGATTGCCCGTCACCGTGGTGCGAACGACGAGGCCGTCCTGATCGTTCGGGTTGACGAGCACGTTCTGGATGGTCTTGCCCGCCTGACGGTTGAGCATGTCCATTTTGAGATCGGGGTGGCCTGCGTCAATGCCCGAATCGTTGATGGCGATGGTCACGCCCTTACCGGAAAAGGGCTGCCCGGTCGCGTTGCGCAGCGACGTGTCGGCGCGCAGGCGCGAGACGCCGATGAGCGGCTTCGTCTGGTGCAGGTAGAGTTCGAGCGGCGTGTTGAGATAGACGGAGCGCAAGCCCGATAAATTGATGAGTTGCGCGATCTGCGACGGCGTGGCGTTGACGGCCATGATGGGCAGGTTCTGCATCCGCACGCCCGTCGAGATGCCGAGCGAGCGAACGACGGCGACCTCCGCGTCGGTTACGCGCGCGCCTTGAAACGTCAGGAGCACGCCGAGTTGTTTCGTACTCGCGGCAGCAGCGGCGGCGGCGAGCCGCGCGCGGAGTTCGGGGTCAACCTTCACCGACGCGTTGCTCAAAGCAGAGGCGGCGGCGACGTTGGCCGAACCCGTGCGGCCTGTCTGGAAAACGAAAATTATTGCGGCGAGGACGACTAACAGCAGCGAGAGCGCGTGCGCGCGTTTCAGTGTCTTAAGGTGCATCTTCTACCGGCCTCCGTCGTTTCAACCACTGAATTGGCTCGAAAAACTTCTCCGTGTGACGAAAGCGAAATTAATAGACGCGGCTTGAGAAATACTTGAGGGCGACTTGAGGGCGCGAGTTGAGTTTGTTGCAATTGCGTTGCAGCGGCGGCGCAGGACGCGGGCAAAAACGTTCTGGCCGCGCGTTGAAAAATTTTTCAAGCGCAGCCGGGGCGCGAGCCGGAGCGTCGCATCTCGCGCCGCGCGCGTGGCAGGCGGCGCGAGATGCGGCTGCGGAGAGAGACGAACTGACTTTTCTTCCGGTCGCGGAAATTATTCGAGCCGCGCCTTTCAGCCGCGCGGGATGCCGGGACACGTCGAGCCGTCGAATATCAAGTTTGCGAGGTTCGTGTACATGTCAAATTTCTCCTTGCCTGAAGACGGAGACAAGGTAGCGTGCGGGTGTTGAGAAAAACTTGAGGCGCGGGAAAAGTTAAGGCGGGGACTTGAGTTTGATCGATGGCCGGGGGCGTTATTCGTCGGTAGTGCCTGGCGGAACGGGCTGCTGCAAGCGCGCGGCTCTTGGCAACGAACAGCACCCGGCTGTTTGCCGCTGTCGTCTCCGACACGCACGCCTGCGTCAGTGGTCGCTCAAAGGCGCGGGAAACTCTGTCTTCAACGCGCCGAAGCGATACGCTTCTTTGATACGCACGTCGGCACGCCCGCGCGCCTCTTTGAGCCAGCCTGCAAGCAGCGCGGCCTGCTTTTGCGCGACGAGGCGGCGGCGAATTTCCGGCGCGGCCTCCGCGAGCGAGACGGCGCGCGCCGCCTCGCGCCCGTGCAACTTGATGACGTGATAGCCGTACTCGGTTTCGATCACCTCGCTCACTTCGCCTGCTTTGAGCGCGAACGCCGCATCGTCGAAAGCGCGCGTGTGCGCCCCGCGCGCGAACGTGCCGAGGTCGCCGCCGCGTTCGCGCGTGGCCTGATCGTCGGAATATTGCTGTGCGAGGCTGGCGAAACTCGCGTGTGATTGAATGGCGTTGCGCCGCACGTCTTCGGCCTGCGCGCGGCGATTTTCCAACTCGCCGCGCACGGCGCGGGCGAGCAAGTCGCCGGTCAGACCCTGCTCGCGTTGTAACTCCTGCGAGATCGTTTGCGGGCGCGCGTTGATGAGAATGTGCGAGGCCGTGATGCGTTCGGGCAGTTGGAGAAAGTCGTCTTTGCGGTGCGCTTCGTAATAAGTTTTGATCTCTGCGTCGGAGACTGTCGCCTGCCGCGCCGCCTCTTCCGTCATCAACTCGCCGGAGAGCATGTCGCGGACGCTGGCGCGGTATTCGTCGCGCGCGAGTCCGTGCTCGCGTAGATATGCGGCGAACTGCACTTCGCCGCCGAGTTTCGTGATCTCGCGCGACTCGGTTTCGGCGAGTCGTTCGGGCGTCGCCTGCAAGCCGCGACGCTCGGCCTCCTGCGCGATGAGCGCGCGGTCAACGAGTTCCGACATGATGCCTTCGCGCAACTCTTCGAGCTTGCCCCGATCTTCTTCCTTCGCCGGATTGATCCCCAGCGCCTCGCTCCCGTTCCGCAAAAACATCTCGTAGAGTTTGCGCGAGACGGGGCGGTCGTTGACCATCGCGATAACTTCGCCGGGCGCATTTGTCGTCGCCGCCGTCGTCGTCGGCGCGGCTGTGTCTTTCTTCGCGCAGGCGACGGAGAGAAGGAGCAGCGCGAGCATGAGCGCGGCGATAGATTTGCGCGCGGGTCGGCGGGTGAATGATGACATGGGCTGCTGTTTAGCGATTGCTCAGAATTTAAGACTCAACGCAGGAGCGCAGAGGAAAACGATGAAGCGGGAACGCGGAGGTAAAAGCAACCGGCTTTCAGTTCATCATTCCGCGTTCATCATTCATAGTTTCTTTTCTCTGCGGTGAATGTTTCTTCTCTCAAGACGAAAATATTATCGCACAGGTCGGCGGCAGCGCGGTTTCAACGCGCGCGAAGGTCGCCGTCGTGCCTGAGTCCGTCGCTCACGAGCCGGACGCCGAGCACGAAGAGAAAGATGGCGAAGGCCGGCGAGAGTTGTAAGAAAGGTTGTTGGCGCAGGAGCGTCATGTCGCTCGCCGTCTTGAGCATGTTGCCCCAACTCGCCGCCGGTTCCTGCACGCCGACGCCGAG
>DASQDV010000099.1:0-4980 GCA_035633995.1 Pyrinomonadaceae bacterium
TCTTCAGCACCGACTTTGAACTCGTCAGCGCAAGCCCGCTGCCGCTCTACTACGACAACCCCTCGCGCACGGCCATCTGGAGTCTCGGCGATCTCGACTCTCGCGCCACGCGCGAAATCACCGTCACGCTCCGCGCCATGCCGAACGCGTTGGCCGCCAGCGGCCCCATCGGGCGCGGCATGCTGCGCACGGCGTCTCTGCCCACCGCGTCGAACTACGACGGGCCGAGCATCGCCATCGGGCGCGTCCCGCGCGCGCGCATCGACCCCGTCTCGCCCGGCCTGACCGTGACGCCCGGCGACGTGATCTTCATCCCGTTCGTCGTGCGCAACCCCGGCAACTACGCCGACTCTTATGGCCTGCGCATCACCGCGCCGGGCGCGCCTGTGGGCACGCTCTACGCCGACACGAACGGCGACGGCCAGCATCAGGACAGCGAGCCGAGCGTGACGCAGACGACGCAGATCGATCCGCGCGGCGGGCAGTTCCCGCTGCTCATGCGCGTCGAGATTCCGCGCACGACCGCCGACCGCCAGCAATACGCTTACAACGTCGTGGCGACATCTCTCAGCACCAACCGCGCCGCGAGCGAGGCGAGCACGGTGTTGACGGTGGCTGCGCCGCGCGTCCGCGTCCGCACCGAACAGGTGACGGACACGACCGCGCCGGGCGACATGATCTTCTACCGCCTCGTGCTTATCAACGAGGGCGCGGGGCTGGCGAAGAACATCGTCGTCTCCGAAGTCTTCCCCGACGCCTTGCAGTTCGTCTCATCGAACCCGACCCTGAGCACGCAGGACGCGCCGGGCGACTCGCGCCGCCTGACGTGGCGCGTCAACGAACTCGCGCCGAACGATACGACCGTGTTGCTCATCACCGTCCGTCTGCGCCAGGACCTCGTGGCTGACCGCCAACTCACGACCAACCACACGTGGGTCTATCAGGACACGAACGGCAACACGTACCAGAACCAGTGACGTGCGCCGCCCCTCGCGCGGGCGGCGAGCCGGGAGTAGTTTGAACGCGAATCGTCAGTCGTGAATCGTGAATAGATTGAAGAATTTTTTGAGAGGCTATTCACCCTTCGCGACTGACGATTTTTTTCCCGCTCCCGCCGCCGACGCGCCTCCGCACGCCGCACGCCTCACACGCCTGTCCGGCGCTCTCATCGCCAAGTCAATCATCGAGGCGTTATTCGTCGTCGCGCTCGGCGTCTATTTCGCTTACGCGAACGTCAACCCGTTTTTTCGCGGTTCGATTGATAAAGCCGACGCGCGCACAATCGCAGGCTGGGTCGTCAACGAGGCGCAGCCGAACGAGCGCGTCGAAGTTCATCTCTACATCGACGGCCATTTCGTGAGCCGCCGCATCGCGGACGCGCCGCGCGCCGACGTGCTGGCAGCCGGGCGCAGCTTCGACGCCTATCACGGCTTCGTCTTCGACACGCCGCCTCTCCCGCCCGGTAAAATTTATGGCGCGCGCGTCTACGCCATGCACGTTGCGGGCGACGGAGCGCGGCGCGTGCTACAGGAGTTTGGCGGCGTGCGGCAATTCGGCGTGACGGCGGACAAAGAGAACGCGAACGTGCCCGACGCGTGGTGGGAAAGCGAGGAAAGGCGTTGAGCGCGGCTCGGAGATCGGCGGGCGGCACTGTGATGACGGCAAACGCGCCGCATGACGAAAATGACGGCGCGCGGGAATCTGCGCGTGCGCAGGAGTCGCGCGCGCTGGCCGCGTGGGAAATCGCTTCGGTCGCAGCTTCGACGTTAGTAGCGGAGTGGGCGGTGCTCGCGCTCGCCAGCAGTAAGACGCTGCTGGCTGTCCCCGTGCTGTGCGCCTTCGCCCTGATGTTTTATTCGCATTACCTGCGCGGCGAGACGCCCGGCGAGTTAGGCTTTCGCACGGACAATTTTCTGCGCGCGGCGCGACTGCTCATCGCCCCGATGATCGCCGGGTCGCTCGTGCTCGTAGCGGTCGGCTGGTTTTGGTTCGGCGGGAGTTTCAGTTTCGGCCAGCGGCGCGCGGGTTGGGCGGTCTTTGGTTTCCCGGTCTGGGGTTTCGCGTGGGGACTCTTGCAGCAGTACGTTCTTCAATCATTCATCAATCGCCGCGCCCAACTCGTCTTTGGCGGCAGCGGCGCGGCAAGCGTGATCGTCGTGGCCGCGCTGTTCGCGCTACTGCACCTGCCGAACCCCTGGCTCATGTGCGCGACGTTTCTCGGCGGCCTCATCTGGGCTGCCGTCTACCAGCGCGCGCCCAACCTCTACGCGCTTGCCCTCTCCCACGCCTTCCTCACGTGGGTGCTCATCTCCACGCTTCCCGCAGACGCCTTGCGGGGCTTGCGCGTCGGCTATAAATATTTTGGCTGACGCCCGAATTCTTTCATCCCGTTGCGCAAGTTCACCGGAGAGGACAGCCGCTCTCTCTCTGCGGCGTCGCCGCAGACTACTTTGCAGTTCACTTTGCCGGGCGCGTCCAGACAGAGCCGTCTTCGTATTCGATGCGCAGGATTTCCACGCGCTCGGCGTATTGCTCTTTCAACTTCTTGGCCGTTTTTGTCACTTCGACAACGCTCGTCGGGGGCGACGCCGTGCGGCGGGATAATTCCGCGCTCTTGCCGGGGTGAATCTTCACCCTGCTTTTGAACATGTGTCGCCCGACCTCTTTGCCTCCGGCGTGATCGAAGAACACGTAGTCCCACTCTATCGCGCGTATAACTTTCGACTCGGTGTTGGTAACTTTCGCTTTATACAGGTAGGTTGCGCGCGGGTCGCGCGCCGCCACTTCAACTGCCGTCGGGCGTCCTCGATCATCTATGGCCGTCTTGCCGCTTCTCATTCGGAGGGCGTTCTCCCGGTCAATTATTTCCTGCCTGCGCTCGTTCTCCAATTGCTCGCGGTTGTGTTTGAACGGGTCTTCGTCGAGCGCGGGGTTATGAATGTACTTCCGCCAACTGATCTGCCCCACCGCCACGCCCGGCGCGTCCGCCGCACCCTCCGCAGGACTTTCCTGCGCCCGCGCATCGGCGGCAGACGACGCTAAGAACATCAGAAGCAACAAGCACAAAGTCTTCATCACAAACCTCCCCTGCACTCCGAATGATAAATGACGTTCGGGCGTTCGCCCATTTGCACGCCGGACGGCACTGCGCGAATCTCGCAACTCTCATTCAAACGTGACCGGAGCCATCATACGCCGATACTGCGCTTGATGTGAACAATTTCCGCGTCATCACCCGAACTGTAAACGGCTTGCCCAAAAATCGTTTCGGGTGTATTGTGCCGAGCATTTCACAGGTCACAATTCATTTCGGCACGCGCGCCGGAATTACCCCGGCATGGCCTCGGCCACTCTTCCACAGGAGGTTCATCATGTTGCAAATTTCCAACGAAAGGCCAACCACTCTCCCGTTCGTATATTTCGCACCCGAGACGGGCGACCCCGACCCGCCGGGTCAAACAGGCGACCCCGAACCGCCGGGAAGCGACCACCCGACCGGCAGTTCGCGGGGTGAAGAGGAGGACGCTCCCCCGGCTGCGCCCGACGACTCTGGCTTCGAGGCTCCTGATGACTGGGGTGACCCCCCTCTGATCTACGGCGGTGGGTGAACTGACGGGCGCGGGAAAGCTACTTGAACTTGTGAGACTTCCCGGCTTTGCAGAGTTTGACTATGTATCTTAAAGGAAAGCCCCGCCCGGTTGAGCGGGGCTTTCCTTCGTCTCGAAAGACGATCTTATTTCAACTTTTTCTCTAACCTACGGGCGAACTCTTCAAAAGTAAGTCCGAGGGCGAGGCATATTTCACGAATTTCCAGTATATCTATCCGATGAGCATTATTTTCAAATCTGGAGACGACGTTTTGTGGTCTGCCGATACGTTCGGCCAATTCTGTTTGAGTCAGACCGGATTCAACCCTCATCTCACGCAAGAGAGTTGTTAATCGCCTACGCTGCTCGGTGTAGAGACTCTTTTTCACTCATCATGTTATATGTGTATATTGTTTGATATACAAAATATGTATACTATGTTAAGGTGCATGCCATACGACATGAAATATCAAAGCGAAAATCTACTCGCAGACGATACGACGTGGATTGCCATTCTTGAACCCGCGCTCTGCCAAGACCCGGCAGCCGTCGAGTGTCTGGCGCGTCTGCTGTTCACGATTAAGAAGGCGATTGATAGCGGGGCGGAAGGAGTTAGGCAGGCAAGCCAAATGCTCTCACACGGCATTGAGTTAATCTACCCACACACCAACGCACACAAAGCCGCGCTCGAACTCTACATGCTCTCGCTTGAGGGCAATCTCAAACCCCAAGACGAACCCCTCAATCTCATCAACGCGGCGATTAAAAGAAGCAGAAGCGCCGCACATTAATCGTGTTTTCAGATTCGTGCTGAATAATTAAAGTGCTCCCTGTTCAACATTCGTGCTGTACGTGTTCAACGATGCTTTGCTATAATTTACGCGCCGTGCAGGAGAGCAGGTCGGGCGGTCGCCGCCTTTCGCTTGAAAGAGCGAATGGGGGAGGAAAGTCCGAACACTACAGGGCAGCGAGCCAGCTAACGGCTGGGCGCGCTGGTCAAAGGGCGGCTTTAAGTAGCCGCAGATTTGACCGGCGTGACGACAAGTGCAACAGAAAACAGACCAGCCGACGCGCGTTTTTCCCCGCAAGGGGCGGCGCGCGGGTGATGGGTGAAACGGTGCGGCCTCCGGGCTTAATGTAAGAGCGCACCAGCGCGCGTGGCGACACGCGCGGCTAGGCAAACTCCTCGCAGTGCAAGACCAAATAGGGAGGCGTCAAACAGGGCTGCCCGCCCGAAGCCGCGCATCTTCTTACGAAGCATGCGCGCTACGACCTCCGGGTAGGTCGCTCGATCCAACCGGCAACGGTTGGGCTAGATGAATGGTCGCCGCTCCCGCCGCCCGTAAGGGCCGGGAGTACAGAATTCGGCTTACAGACCTGTTCTCAAACTGCA
>DASQDV010000100.1:0-5788 GCA_035633995.1 Pyrinomonadaceae bacterium
AACCCCAGAGTGTTCACAGTTGTCACGTTGAAGAACGAGGAGAGAATCGAGATGAAATCACAAACGCTCGTCAAGGTTTTGGGAGTCTTCGTGCTGGTGTTCGGAGCCGCGCTCGCGCTCGCCGCCGTCGGGACGACGGCAGCCGCAGGAGGAGGAGGAGGGCGCGCGATGACGACGCCGCAGGCCAAAGGGCAGGCGACCGAAAATAACGCCGCCATAACCGACTACAAAATCTCCGGCCCCTACACGCATAAGAACCTCGCCGTTTTTCTCATTCATGGAAAAGACAAGCTCGCGGGCAAGAGTTTCCTGACGCTGCAAGAGGCGCTCCGGCAGCGTAAAGTCGTCGTCTACGAGACGAAGAACGTCAACGAACTGGCGATTCAAAATTTGTCGCGTTACGAAGAGGTTTACGTTCAGTCGGGCGACATCGTGAAGGGCGGGCAGCAGGATCGTATGCTCGGCGTTGATCTGATCGTGCCGCCGCGTTCGGGCAAAATTTCTATTTCGGCGTTCTGCGTCGAGCAGGGACGCTGGCAGAAGCGCGGCAACGAGGTGGCGACCCGCTTCAGTTCCGCGAGCGAGCGCGTGGCGACGAAGGAGTTGAAGCTCGCCGCGAACAAGGCGAAATCGCAGGGCGAAGTGTGGAAGCGCGTCGCGGAGGCGCAGGACAAGTTGAGTTCAAACCTCGGCAGCAGCGTCAACGCTCCTATCTCGAATTCGAGTTTCCAGTTGACTTTGGAGAACCGGCAGGTGCAGGCCACCGCCGACGCCTACGTCCGCGCGCTCGCGCGCATCGCCGACGGGCAACCGGATGTGATCGGCTATGCCTTCGCCATTAACGGCAAGATCAACAGCGCCGACGTGTACGCCGCCGGTGCGCTCTTTCGCAAACTCTGGCCGAGTTTGTTGAAGGCGAG
This sequence comes from Pyrinomonadaceae bacterium, assembly GCA_035633995.1. Classification (GTDB taxonomy): domain Bacteria; phylum Acidobacteriota; class Blastocatellia; order Pyrinomonadales; family Pyrinomonadaceae; genus JAIVJZ01. The sequence goes on from DASQDV010000100.1 coordinate 921, forward strand.
CGCGGTCGAGGCGATAGCGGAATTGCAGAAGGGGCAGAAGTTCGATGCCGTCTCGGCGCCGGACGTGCGCGCCTTTCTCGCCGACGCCGAAACGGGCGCGGCCACCGAGACGGACGTGACGAAGCGCGTCCAGATGATTACGCGCGAATCGAAAGTCAACCTTCTCTTAGAGACGCGCGACCGTTCCTCCGGCGGCGCGTGGCTGCACCGCAGCTATATCAAGAAATGAGAGGCGCGCGGCGTTAAGAAATGAATGAAAGGCTGTCCGTTGTCAGTAGTCAGTTGTCCGTTGCATATGCCGCTCGAACAAGTGGCTAACGATTAGCGCGAACAACTGACAACTGACAACGGACGGCTTTTCATCATTTCCTTAATTCTTCGTCGCGCCAATTCTTTTTGTGCTATTCTTGCCCCGCCAATTCCCCTGCAACAAAATCCAATGCTCGTGCGATTTTTACCCGACACTTACAGGAGAAGAATTTTATGCGCGCACTGAAAATATCCGAGACCCTGGGCGGGGCTCTGCTGCTCTCGCTCGCGCTTGCGGGCGCGGCCTGCCAGCCGCCCGCCGCCAATACCAACGTCGCCAACGCGAATGCGAACGCCACGACGGCGGGGAACGCGAACGTCGCCGCCACGCCCGTCGCCTCCGCCGCCAGCATCGAGACGAGCGAGCCGGAGCAGTACAAGGCCACGCTCGTCTTCAGCGCGACCGCCGAGGGCAAATCGCAAGCCCTCCAACTGCCGATTGAAGTCGCGCGCAGCGGCGACAACCGCCGCTACGCCTTCAACAACATTCCCGTCCTCGGGCAAGTCATCTTCCTTGACCGCGCAGACAAACGCTATCTCATCATGCCGGGTCGCAAGCAATATGCGGAGATCACGCCCGGCCTGATCGGCTTCGACATACGCTCGCTGACGCCCGGCCAGATGGTCGTCATACTGCAACAGCAAAAGGGCGTCGAGCGCGTCGGCGAAGAACAACGCGAGGGGCGCACGGTCGTCAAATATCGTTACGCGGCGACGGCCAAGACCGGGTCGCAGGCGGGCGATGTGGCCGCCGAGAGTTTCATCTACGTGGACAAAGAGACGGGGCTGCCCCTGCACGCAGACCTGACGGGGCAATCAACCGGCAACGTGCAGGGCGTCAACCGCGCGCGCCTCGTCGCCGACATGCGCGACATTCAAACGACGGTTGACCCCGCGCTTTTCGAGTTGCCGACGGGTCTGACGAAATTGACGGAGGAACAGATCAAGCAACAGGTGCAGACCATCGGGCAGTTCCTGCAATTCGCCCTGAGCGCGCTCAACTCGCAGATGGGCGGCGGTGCGCCTGCGGGCACTACAGCGACGACGCCGACGCCCGCGGGCGCCGGAGCGGCGTCGCCCGCCGTCTCGCCTTCCGCGTCGCCGAATCCGTAACGAGGTACAAGAAAAAAGATGAAATACATTCTCCTGCTCCTCGTCGGCGCGCTCGTCGGCGCGGCTCTGACGTTCTACATCTTCGTCGGCGCGCCGCGCATGAAGCAGTCACAGACAGGCGCGCCCCTGCAAGCGCCCGACGCGGCGGGCGACCCGCCCGGCACGGCCGTCCTGACGCTCGACGAAAAATTCTTCGACACGCTGCTCTCGACGATCTTCCGCGACCTGAGCGCGCCCGCGTTCCGTCTCGCCACCATGCCGCGCGAGATGCCCGTCGCCGCCTCTCAACCGAATGTGTTCTTCGTGCAGGCGCAAGAGGGCGGCTGCACGAATCAGGTGGTGCTCGCGCAGGAGGGCAGCGGCGCGCGCACGACCGTCAGTTTGAAGGACGGGCAGATCGTTGCGCCGCTCGCCTTTAGCGGCAGCTACAACGTCTTCGGCAACTGCATGAACTTTCGCGGCGCTGCCGAGTCGAACATCACGCTCTACTTCAAACCCGAAGAGCAGACGCTCTATGGACAGATCAGCATCTCCGCCGTCAACCTCGAAGGCATTTCGCCGCTCGCAGGCCCGATTGTGACGAGTTTTGTCCAGACGGCGCTGAACCAGAAGGTCAACCCGCTCGTCCTGATGCGCGGCGCGCAACTCTCTCTGAACGTGCCCGTGCAGGCCAGCAACGGCACGCTCCGCGCACAGGCCAAAGACGTGCGCTCCGAAGTCAAAGACGGCGCGCTGCGTCTGCATGTCACCTACGACTTCACGGGCGCACGCGCCGATGGCAGCGCGCCCGCGCCGCCGCAAAGTTAAATTGCACGTGCCCGTGTAATTCCCGACTATGACTTGGACGGGCGCAAGTTCTACTTTCCGAACTTGCGCCCGTCTTTCGCGTTTCGAGCGTTTTTGCATTTCGACTTCCGAGGAGAGTTCGCTTGCGCCGGATCGAACCCGTAGCAAAGCGCTGGCGGTGGGGCGTGGCGGCGGCGACGGCTCTGGCCTTCGTCGCGCTCGTGCCGCAGTTGTTGATGTGGTCGGAGCGCGGGCGCGCGTGGCAGGGCACGCACCTCTCTTTTTACTCCGACGAATCCTCCTACGCCGCCTACCTCAACGCGCTGATTGACGGACGCCCACGCCTGAACGACCCTTACACCGGCAAAGACGACGCGCCCGGCGCGCCGCTCGCAGAATCGCCCTACACCACGCAGTTCGTCCCCGCTTACGCGCTCGCCTTGCCCGCACGCCTGCTCGGCCTCGACTCAAACGCGGTCTTCATCGCGCTCTCGCCCCTCGCGGCCTTCGCCTCGACGCTCGCACTCTTCCGGCTGCTCCGCGAACTACTGACGGACGCGCGCCTCGCCGCAACCTGTGCGCTCGTCGTGCTCTGCGGCGTCTCGCTCGCGCAAAAAATCTGGCTCACGCTGCTCGGACGCGACGCGGCCTACCTGTTCCTCCCCTTCCTGCGCCGCTACGCGCCCGCCGCATCCTTCGCCCTCTTCTTCGTCTTTTGCGCGCTCGTCATGCGCGCTCTCGCGCCCGACAACATACGCGCTCTCACGCCCGACAAAAAGCGCGCCCCGCTCGCCTACGCCGCGCTCGCGGGCACGACCTTTGCGCTGCTCGTCTATTCCTACTTTTATCTCTGGACAACCGCCGCCGCGTGGCTCGCCGCGCTCGCACTCATCTGGCTCGCCGCCGCGCGCGCCGCCGATGACCGCCGACGCGCGCTCGCCGCGCTCTCCGTCGTCGCCGCCTTCGCGCTCGCCGCGCTCGTGCCCTACTTCGCGCTGCTCGCGCGCCGCGCGCCAACCGTTGACACGGCGCAGGCGCTCGTCCGCTGGCGCGCGCCCGATCTCTTTCGCACCTCGGAGTTGACCGCCGCGCTCGCCCTCTCTGTCATCGCCTTCGGCGCGTGGCGCGGTTTCTTCAACTGGCGCGACCGCGCGACGCTCTGCGCGGCCTCGTTCGCGCTCACGCCCTTCGTCGTCTTCAATCAACAGATCATCACGGGGCGCGTGCTCCAACCGATTCACTACGAGCAGTTCACCGCCAACTACCTCTCCGTGCTCGCGCTCGTGCTCTCAATCGTACTTTGCTGGCGGGGTCGCGCTGCCGCGAACGGCGTGGAGTTGAAAATTCCGAAGTTCGTGCTGCCGCTCGTCGCGCTCGCGGCTCTCGGATGGGGAATGGCGGAAGCCCTCGTCGTCGCCCGCAGGTATCTACCGGTCAACGTCGTGGTTGACGAGGCGCGCCCGGCGGCGCGGCGTCTCGAAGAGTTGGCGCGCGTGGCACGAAGCGAGGGACGCGCGCCGCAGGCGGAGACAGTCTTTTGCCCGGACATCCTGCAAGCCGACCGCTTGCCGGAAGTCGTGCCGCAGTCCGTCCTCTGGGCGCCGCACACGTTCGTCTTTTCGGGCAGCGCGCCCGGCGAAGAAAAACAGAGGCTCTACCAGCAACTCTATTATTCAAACGTGGACGAACAAAAATTCGCCGCCTTCATCAGCCGCCCGCACCCTTTCCGCACCGCCGTCTTCGGCTGGGGGCGCGTCATTAACGGCCTTGACATCACACGCACGCCCATCACCGATGCCGAACTGGACGGCGAGCGCCGCGCCTACGCCGACTACGTCAACACCTTCTCGCGCGAACGCGCCGCTCGCACGCCGCTCGCCTACGTCCTTCTCGCCGCCAACGCCGACGCCTCCACGCACGCGCTCGGCAACCTCGACCGATGGTACGCGCGCGATACGGGCGAACGCGTCGGCAACTACGTCATCTATCGCGTCAAGCTACGACCATAAGAAACGATGAAGGAGGAAGGCGGAACGATGAAGGAGAAGAGAGGAGACAGAAAACAGAAGTCAGCATGAAGACCGTCGTGCGTTTTATGCTGACTTCTGTTTTCTGTGTTCTGACTCCTGCCCTTCGTTCCGCGTTCCGCCTTCATCGCTTTTACTTCATCGTTTGCCGTTCAGCTTTTCTCGACTTCGGCGAGCGGGTTGATCGCGGGGCCGTTGACGACGTGGCCGTCCGTTTGAAAGCGCGAGCCGTGACAGGGACAGTCGAAAGTTTTCTCCGTCGAGTTCCACTGCACGACGCAGCCGAGGTGCGTGCAGATGGCCGAGCGTTCGTGGAGCGCGCCCGACTCGTCGCGGTAGCAGGCAACTTTCGTCAACCCCCGCCGCATGATCGCCCCGTCGCCCGGCTTGATCTCCGAGACATCGTTGATCTCTCCCGGCGTCGCGAGGTCTGTGTACTGCGCGGCGACGTTCAAATTCTCTTGCGCGAAATCTTTGAACGCGCTCAGGCTTCCGGGCTTGCGCGACGGGTCGTAGAGTTCAGCCCAGCGGTTATTGCGCCCCGTGAGAAGGTCTGTGAGCAGGATTCCGGCAATCGTGCCGTGCGTCATGCCGTGCCCGGAGTCGCCTGTGGCGATAAAGACGTTCTTGCTG
>DASQDV010000101.1:0-4757 GCA_035633995.1 Pyrinomonadaceae bacterium
CTGCTTAGGTATCAATAACAACGGGCAACTGACCACTGACAACGGACGGTTTTTATAAAACTTTCGGCACGCGGAAATGTCCGGCGGCTGGATCGGGCGCCTGATCGAGCGCGAGCGCCTGGCCGAGCGAGGGCAGGGGCGCGTCTTCGCGCGCGGCGTCGGTGCGCTCGCCGGCGGCGGTGAGTCCGCCGAGAGCAGGCTCCGCCGCGCTCGTGTCCAGTTCATTCAACTGCTCGACGTAAGTGACGATGGAAGCGATCTGCGGCGTCAATTCGCGCCGCTCGTCGTCCGTAATCTCAAGCTGCGCGAGCGCGGCGATCTTTTCGATGTCGGATTCTGTGATGGGCATAGATGATTTTTAGTTTTCAGTCTCGAATCGGAAATATTCGCTGAGCAGCTTTCAAACCTCGTCTTCAACTGAAAACTTGTTACTTGTTCTTCTGTTGCGCGTCAATATAGCTTCCGGCGGCGAGCAGGAAGCGGCGGCGCAAATCTTCGTCCTGAATGGCGCTGGCGGCCTCTGTGAGTTGGCGCGCGTTGCTGAGCGCGCGTCGCTCGTGCGCGGCGCGGTCGAAATCGGTCTGGCCGAGCCGGGCGCGCTCCTCGCGGACGGTCGCCGCGTCGACGCGAAACTCGATGTAGGTGACGATGGCTTGTCCGAGCATCGAGTTGAGGCGAAAGATGAGTTGGCCGCTGATTTGTTCGAGTTGTTTCTGCCAGGCCGTGTCGGGGACGGCGACGACGAGCAATTTGCGGTGGAGGCGAAAGGGCACGGCCTGCCCGCGCAGGGCTTCGCCCGCCACGCGACGCCACGCCACCATCGCCGCCGCTTCGGCCACCTCTTCCGCGTCGCCCGCCGCGCGCAGCAGGTTCGGCAGTGCTCGAATCAGATCGTACATCTTTGCCCTTAGCGAATTTCGGATTGCGGATTAGTCAGAGCAGATTGCGGATTGGCAATCCCGGCTTAATCAATTTAGAATCCGCAATCCGAAATCAATAATTCGATGGGAGTGTAATGGAAAATCAGGGAGAGTCACAAGTAAAAGCTCCGGCGGGGGGCGCGTCCGGCTTTGAGTTGGAACATCTGGTGCTGGCTTCGTCCAGCCCGCGACGGGCGGAGATTCTGCGCACCGTCGGGTGGCCGTTCGAGGTCGAGGCGGCGAATATTGACGAACAGGCGCGCGACGGCGAGGACGTGATCGAATACGTCGAGCGGCTGGCGTGCGAGAAGGCGGAGGCGGTGGCGGAGCGGCGCTTGCTTGGCCTCGTGCTCGGCGCGGATACGGTCGTGGCGGTGGGCGGGAAGGTGCTCGGCAAGCCTGCGGACGAAGAGGACGCGCGTCGTATGCTCGGGCTGCTCGGCGGCAGGTGGCACGACGTTTTAACCGGCGTCGCGCTCGTGCGCGCCGAGACGAAAGAGGTCTTGGTGGCGCACGAACTGACGCGCGTGCGTTTCGCAGAGATGACGGACGCGGAGATTGATTGGTATGTCTCGACGGGCGAGACGGCGGACAAGGCGGGCGCTTACGCCGTGCAAGGGCGCGCCTCGCTCTTCATAGAAGAGATCGAGGGCGACTACTGGAACATCGTCGGGCTGCCGGTGCGGCTGGTTTACAAGTTGATGTCGGAGAGCCGGAAATAAGTAGGAAGCAGGAAGGATGAACGACGAAGGGAAGCACTCATGAAATTGAGCGCTTCCCTTCGTCGTTCATCCTTCCTGCTTCATGGTTGCTTTTCAGAGCAGTTTGTTGAGTCGCGGCGAGAGGCGCTGGACGAGGTTGCCTTCGGGGTCGAGGCCGCCGATGGGGTCGCCGGAAATCTGCCCGTCCTTGTCGAAGATGACGAGCGCGGGCAGTTGGTTGCGGTCAACGCCCATGCGTTTGAAGAGCGCGCCGTCGGGGTCGCGCAGCACCCCGATCTTCAGACCGTTCTTGCGCGCGAACGAGCGCAGTTGATCGTCCGTCGCAAAGTTCTTGGACTTCTGCGACTCGGAATCGGTGCTCACCCAGTAGACTCTCAGATCGCGGTCGCGGTATTCGTCTGCGAGACGCTGCACGCCCTCGACCTGCGTGCGCGAAAGCGGCAGCCACGACGCGCCGAAGGCGAGGACAACCACGTCGCCGCGCAACTGCTCGGACGTGATGCTGCCGCCGTCAACCGAGCGCAGCGAAAAGTCCGGCAAGCCGCCTTGCCCGTTCGCCCGAGGCGCGGCGGGCGCGACCGCCAAAGCCTGCGCGAAGACGAGCAGGAGCGAGAGCAAGAGACCGGCGATGAAACGGGGGGACCTGGTAAACATTATTTTCTCCTTCTTCTCGGCGTCTCGCGAACTCCTGCGGGCTGCATTGTCGCCGCCGCCGCGCGCTTCGTCTGTACGCGAAACGCTCCCGTACCGAAATAGGTAGATGTACGGTCAGAAAGAACAGTTGGATTGAAAGCCGACAGACCTGAGCGAAAGCCGATAGCCTTGAGCGAAAGCTAATAGTCCCGCGCAGCGGCCTCCTCAAGTCTCCTGCGAGGGCGGCGCGTCTGGCGGCGGGACTCCGAAAATCTCCTCATGCAGCGCGCGGTAATCTTCCCACGTATCCATATCGCGCGCAATATAGGGAGAGGCGACGGGCAGGCGCAAGACCTCGCCCGCGTGCGCGTCGAAGAGTGCGCGCAGGCCGCGCGCGGAGTCCAGATTCAGGAGCGACGCGCGAAACTCGCAGCCGACGAGCACCGGATGGCCGCCGCGCCCCTGCCAGACGGGCACGACGAGCCGCGCACCCGTCCGCCTGTACGCCGCGACGACACACTCGATCTCTTTCGCCGTCACGGCGGGCTGGTCGCCGAGCGCAATCAACACCGCGCCCGCCCCGCCTCCCGTCAATTCCTCCGCCCCGCCGCCTGACAAAGCCTCGACCCCGCGCGCGATGGAGACGCCCATCTCGCTTCCGGCCTCTGCGTTAAGGGCAAAGCTGACGGGAAGATGCGCGAGCCGCGAGCGCACCTCTTCCGCGCGATGGCCGAGGACGACGACGACCTCGTCGCAACCGGCGGCGAGCAGGTTCTCGACGCAGGTTTCGATGACGGTCTTCGGCGCGCCGAACGGCAGCAGCGGCTTGAACGCGCCCATGCGACGCGAGCGACCGGCGGCGAGGAGTATGGCTGCGACGTGCGAGGGATGCGTGCGGAGCGATGAGGGATGAAACAAAGTCTTCAAGAAATTTAGACGATTCTCCTGATTCAAGCCCTCATCCCACACCCCTTACTTCACGGGCTTGGGGCGGGTCTGCCAGAGCACGTTGACGAATTTCCACTTGCCGTCGTACTTGGCGAGATGAATATAGTCTATGCCCCAGACGGCGGTGAGTTTCGCGCTCGCCGTCTGGTCAGACACGTCGAAGACGACCACTTCTTTAGGAGCGGTTTTCGGCAACCGTCCGGCCTTGTTGAAAGTCTTGGCGACTTCGACGAGTTGCTGGAAGGTCATCACGTCGGAACTGTAGGCGGTTTCGCCCTTTTTCACGAAGAAGCCGCGCTTCGCCAGTTCGGGATGCACGCTGCGCTCGATGCGCGCGGGGTTCACTTCGTAGATGCCTTCGACGTAATCCAGCACGGCCTGTCTGACCGCCTCGCGCTCCGCGTCCATGCCTTCCTGCGCCGCGACGCCCGCCGGCAGCAACACGAGCGCGGCGATAACTAAAATTAACTTTTTCATGGATGTCTCCGAAAATTCGAGATTGGCGAACTGCTGCAACCTTGAACGAACGCGGGGCGGAAACGGTTTCCGAAAACCGGCGGGCTACGCGCCGCCGAGCGATTGAAGGGCGCGCATGACGTAGGGCTTGGTCATCTGTTTGCGCCAGTTCATGATGAAATCCGTGTTGTCGAGCGGTCGCGCTTTGACGTAGCACGCTTCGGCCGCCGCGCGCATCCGTTCCTCGTCGAGCGGCGCGCCGACGAGAGCCGCCCCCGCCTCCTTTACTTCGACGGGCGCGGGCGCGATGCCGCCCAAAATCAATTTCGCAGCCTTGACCGTCGCGCCGTCCTCCGCCATGTCGAGCCGCACGGCGACGCCGAGCACGGGAAAGTCGAACGCGCCGCGCCGCCGGAGCTTCTTATAGACCGCGCGCCACCCGTTCAAAGGCGGCAACTGAACGTCGGCCAGCAACTCGTCCGGCCGCTTGTGCAAATAATCTATGCCGTCGTCGTTATACAGCCCTTCGGCTGTCACCTCGCGCTCGCCGACGGTCGAGACGAGCCGCACGCGCGCACCCATCGCCACCATCAGCGGCACGAGATCGGCTGACTGCACCGCCCAACACTTCGACGAGCCGGGCGCGACCCAGCACACGTCGCCGTCCTTCTTCATGCAGAAATTGACGCCCTTGCGCCACTCGTAATTCTGATCGTAATAATTGCAGCGCGTGTCGAGCAAAAGATTACCGCCCACCGTTCCCATGTTGCGCAGCACCGGTGTCGAGATCGTCTGCGCCGCCGCCGCCACCATCGGGTAATCGCGTTTGATCACGGGATGCTCGCACAAGTCCGTGAGCGACACGCCCGCCCCGATGCGCAGGCCGCTCTTGCCGTCGCCCGTGATGCGGTTCAACTCGGCGATGCGCCCCACCGAGATGACCGTCTTCGGCGTCTGCTGCCGCCGCTTCATGTTCGGATACAAGTCCGTCCCGCCCGCGACGAACTGCCCCGCCGCGCCCGCGTCCGCCATCATCCGCACCGCATCCCTCATTTCTTTCGGCACGCGATACTCAAAC
>DASQDV010000102.1:0-13964 GCA_035633995.1 Pyrinomonadaceae bacterium
CGCAGCCGCCGCTTTCTCTGCGGCAGACGAACGCGCCAGCAGTCCGGCCGCCGAGACCGCAGGCTTGTCCGAGCGAAGGTAGAGCAGCGCGGCGACGATGAACACCAGCGATGCGGCGGCGGTCAGCACACCCGGCCGCAGCCAGAAGTCCGGACTCGGCAGCCTGCGCAATGCGCCCGCCAGAGCGCGCAGTAATCTTCGCCACACTTGATTGCGCTCGGCCGTCGCGCCCGTCCCTGCAACTGCCGCGGCCTGAGCCGTCGCCTCCGGCAAGTTCGACTCGCCCCCCGGTTGCGGCTGTGCGATAGCCTCCGTCCCCCACAGCGGGTCGTGGTGGGCGATCTGTACGGTGGGCCAGGGGCTGTTGAAACTCAGGGTCGCCTCAAGCGTCCGGCCATCACTCAAATCTACTTTGATGGAGCGGCTGTGCGGTCCGGCGGGCGGCTGCTCGTCCACGCACAACAACAGCAGCCTGACTTCCTGCTCGCTTAACACTTCGACGAACTCGATCCTCTCGACCGCGGCCACACTGAGCGCCTGCTCGCTGAGCGGCGTACCAATCTTCTGCGACGCCATAACGTAGCCGTTGACCGAAATGCGTAGTTCGTGCGGGCGGTGCTCGAACGTCTCCTGCGCGCGCCTGCGGCAGCGTCGGGCGATATGTTCCTTCGTCGGGGTTGGCGTCCCGCCGCCACCGCCGCCGCCGCCCTTCGGGCGCATGTCCGTCCCCAGCGTATCGGTCGGGTATCGTTCCGAGAGCAGGGGGAGACCCAACCGGCGGTTAACGGCGTCGAGGCAGCGGGCGCAACTCACGATGTGGGCGAGCGTCTCCGCCTCTATCGACGGCTCCCCCCCACCGTACAACGACGCAACCCGCCCGGCAGACAGGCAATCCCCACGGCACGACCTGAAGACTGCTTTGCGTAGGTCTTGTAAGAATTCCTCAGTCGTGCGCGCGTAGCCGTCCACATCGACGCTCACCTCGTCGGGACTTCTTCCGAGGAAGTGCAGGCTGCCGGGATTCTCCAGAAACAACCGCGCCTCGCCACGCGCTGCACGCAGGCGCTCCTCCGCCGCCTGCCTGCTGCCCCGCATCACCAGCGCGATCTCACGCGGGTAGTAGCCGAGCATAAAACGCAGCAGCAATACGCTCCCGGCCTTCGAAGTCTCTTTGCGGATGCAGGCGTAGCGACAGATCTGCCGGAGTTCGTCCTGCACCTTGATCTGATCGCGCGGGTCTACGACGCGCAGGCTCAATTCCGCCGAGTCGTATTGCAGGGCCGAGAGCGACTGCCCGGGCAGTCGCTCTCGACGCCTGATCTGGGAAAGGCGTAGGTTACGCAGCATGCTGTAAAGGTAGCCGTCGAGGTTATGAATGCCGTCGAGGTCGGGGCGGGTGAAGGTGTATTGGATGAAGGCGTCATGCACGAGGTCTTCAGCCTGCTCGCGATCGCCGCCCGTCAAGTGGAGCGCCCACGCGAGCAGCTTCCCGTAACGCACGAGGAAAGTCTCCTCGTGCAGCCCTGCGGTCGTGATGGTTTCTGCGCTTCGTAACATCGCCTCTAACCTGATAGACGCTGATTCGAGTCCTCAACCCACGCGCCGCCGTGATTTTTTTCATCTTATTTTCGACTCGATTGGTGGCGGTCCGCAGGCGATTCCTGCCTCGAATGCATGTCTTATACGATAACGGAGCGCCTCAACATATGCGAAGCTGCCCCGGAGCTTGCTCGGATGAGCTTCCGCTCGGGCGAGCGCGGGCTTGAAGTGGGTCACTAAACTATCTTTCGCTGGGTATAAAGATATGCCCCGGACATCAACAGCCGCATCCGTCCATATTTGAAGATGAGCGGCGCATCACACCGTGTGGATGAGACCTGTATCAAAGGGTAGTGTTGCAAAAAATATTCTGGCTACAATTAGTTGTGCCGTAGAAGGTCGTTTGCCTCAACACATCGGTTGGTCAGAAATTTTTTGCAACACTACCCTGTGCCCTATTCGCTGGCCGGTCCCATGTCCTCTTCTCCTCCCGGGTACACGAAGGAGTCGCGTGGGGAATAGAAGCAAGACTCGGGCACGACTTCGAGCGGAGACTTCGGGCGAAGCGCGTAGACGGGATGGCCCGGGTCGAGGAATTCGATGGAGGTAACATTGAAAGGACTGGCAAGTTCGCCGATGTAGGGATAGAGGCCGCTCACCAGCCGGTGCTTCACTTTCGTGACGTAGCGCAGGTGGCCGGCGACGACAGTGTCGGAATTATTTCCCACCTCCGCGCGCGTGCGGATGATCGGGGTACCCTCGACGTAGGTGGTCGCGACGAGATGGCCGCCGTCGAGTTCGAGCGTCGTCGAACCCGGAGTTGCGGGCACGCCCCGCTCCAGCACGTAGGCGCGCATGACCTCGGAGGAGTTGAAATAGTGTGTGAAGAACCGCGCCGGTGTGACGCCGTCGGGGGCGAGGTGTTCCGCCACGTTGAGGCCGAGGTAAGTTAGCGAATAAGCACCGAAGCCGGTCGTCTGCGCGGCCGAATCAACGACGTACTGGTTCATGTAAACGGCGCCGTTCGGTGCAGGTTTCAGCGCGCGGGGAAGTAGCTTGGCACAGGCGGCCGGGTCGGCCGGAATCCAGCTCGTATAGACCATCCGGCTGTGCAGGACCATTTGCGGTGCGACAAGTGAGTTATTGGACATTGGTCTCCCTTTCCAGGTGAAGTGGTTTATGTTTCAGGCTATGAGGCTGCATGACCCGCTGAGGCTCCGCTATCGGTGGTAAGGAGTTTGCCAGAGGCCGCCGCCGAGCGCCTGCTAATCCCGAATCTTTTCCGGCGTGGGGTGTTTGAATGTTCACGACCCCTTCCTCTCTCATATCAAGCGACAAGGAGAGTGTTCCGTAGCGGATACCTGCCGGGAACGCCCAACAGGTATCCGTCAACATTTAACGCGAGAACGCGAGGAAAATCAGATCACTTGGGAAGCCGGTATTGGGCGCGGGGCTACGTCTACCTGGGCGGTCAACTGTTAGCCATCCGGTCGGGCGGAGTCAAGTGGGTACCCCTTGACACGTTAGTGAAGTCGCAATGGCTCGCCGACAACGCAGACGCGTTGCAGGCAGTGTTGGAACTGGAAGCGTGGGGCGGAAAGACTGGAAGCCGGCCTTTCAATAGCAGTCATTAAAGAGGCAAAGGTCGTCTGGCAGCAAAGTTTCGGAGTCGCAAATTCTGCGACGCAGCAGGATCGAAGCCGGATTAAGGCTCACAGGCGCACCGTCGATTCTGCAAAAATATCTAACGCGGTTTCGCATCCCGTCGCCCGGTCGAATCGGCTGTGTTACAGCAACCACTCCTGAGTTATCATCCGCCCTTCAGTCGGAGGTTTGATCAACCAGAGGTGTGTAGCATTTGGGAAACGCACAACGGTTACCCGAAAGCGCGAACAGCCGCTTGATGGTAGAGTCGCGAGGTGCCTTCATAAACTCCTTACACAACGGAAGCCGCGTCTGCACAGTGTCGCGAGGCGACGGGAGACGAGTGATCTTGTCAAACACTAGGCTTAGGTCATAAGCGATGAGGTGTTTAAGCAGGGTGGGCACCCTGAGTCAGCCTAAATATAGGATAGCAGGCCGAGCCATCCTGTCAAGGAATCGCTTTTGTTTGCCCGCCTCTACACGATAGCTAAATAGGGCAATAATATAGTTGACTCACCTGCGTGTAATTTTGATAGAAGCCACTTGATAATTTTGAGAGAAAGAGCATGTCACAAGATAGAGGTGTAGGTGATAAGCCTGACGACCCTTCGCCAGGCGAGTCAACTATATTATTGCCCTCCTACGCTGATCCCGGTTTTGTTAATTCCCATGCGGTCAGTTGACTCGAAAGATTCCCCACATCCCTGCATCGAACATGAAAGATTGCTGATTGCGATAGAGGTAATCGCCGCGAATCTGGAATCTGCCTCCGGCTCCGTACTTGGGCAGGATGTCGAAGTGGCTTCCCGCCCCGATGCCGAATTGAGAACCTTTCCATTCAGAGAATGGATTGTGTCCGAGGATGGTCGAGCCGTTCGTGTAGGGGAGTTCCTCCCAGACATGTCCATGAAGATTGAAGACGCTGTTGCGTGAGTGTCCGCCGGGCATCAGGATGCGGAATCGTAAGGGAGTGCCCGCCGCCGCAGTGAAGAGGGGCGTGACCGGATTTAGCCCTCCGCTCTGCGCGTTGGAAAGAGCGTTGGTGAAGATCAGATCACGCGTCTGCTCAAGCGGCTTGGCAGGCCAGAAGTTGAGCCTCGTCCAGAGAGGTTCGGTGCGGTAATTGAATGCCTTTTGGCCTGAGTCTTCAGGGTCTTCTGCCTCGGCTAGATTCGGGACAGCCGTGTCATTGCCGAACCTCATGTTGATGTCGTTCTGGAAAAGCAGCACGAACTCGCGGAATGAAGTACCGTCCGGCTTAAATACTGTTGCCTGCGCACGCGAATTGGAATCTTCAATCCACGTTGCGCCCTGCGGCTCAATGATGAGTGAGGCAATGGCGCTTTTGTTGCTGTGCTTGATCGGGTCTGAGGATTGAAGGTTGGTCGCGCCGAACTCTATGGGAATGGAAAAGCCGAAGCCGTCGGGACGAACGGTCATGTCACCGGCATACCACTGGTAGGTCGCCGTGTGATTGGGCTGAGCGGTCTGTACTTTATTGAAACCGACGTTGATACCGTTACTGCGCGTCACATCGAAGAAAACGAGTTGCGAATGCAGTCCGACATGATTGGAAGGTCGAATCTGATTGGCGTTAAAGTTGTTGACGATCATCGGCAGCGTGTTGAAACCGTCCCGTTCGGGAAGCGTCGCGGGCAGCTTGTTGCGAAGCGTCACCTCGATACAGTCGCCCGCGTTGGCTCGCAGGATGAGCGGCTCGACCGGCACACCGGACAGTAACTTGCCATTGGCGTCCAAATCGCTGGTGCGGACGTAAAGAATGGCGGTCGGGTCGTTGAGCGGGCCTTGACGAGTCTGGCCTGTGTCGGGATCAGTCACACTGAAGTTATGGCCGTTCTGCCCGGTGAACTCTAATCTGCCGTTCGGGAGTGCGTTCTGGGCAGTGACTGCTGAGATGTCGAAGTTTCTGCCGGGCGCAGTTTTCGGACAGACGCCGTTGAAGTCGCCGACATTCGAAATAACCGGGCCGTGACCATCGGTATTATTTGGCAACGGCTGTAAATCATTCTGCTTACGATTGTACGCGCGCATGATGCCCCATAGCCCGTTCCACTGATCATCCACGGAACTGCCCGGTTGGTACAGGTAATCGGCGAACGACCCGAGAGAACTTTTCGGCAGCGTCGGGATGACGAATTCGAAGTGCTCGCTGATACCCATCATCTGGTTATTGCGGTAACCCGAATTTGGGTCGGAAGGCTCGAAGAGCCACTTGATGCCGTGCACGCCGAAGTTGTGCCCCTCTTCGTGCGCGCCGACGAGGATGCGTATCTGCACGCGGTCGTCTTCATAAGCTCTGAGCAGAGGCGTGAAGGGATCGCGTGAGAAGACACCATTCGTCAAGGGCGGGTAGAAGTTGGGTTGTGCGTTCATCGGCGCGAAGGCGCGCGTGATGTCCGAGCGATAGACGTGCGACAAATCACCGGCTTCGCCCGGGGCTTGCGTAGGATAGGGCGCGTCGGGATTATTGACGATGCGGAACGGAATCGGCTCGTTGCGGTAGTTGACCACCATCGTCCCGACATCGTCGGCGGAAATCGCTTCGGGACAGGGCGGGTTGGGCGCCTGACTTTCATTTCCTTCCGTGACCGGACATTTGTTGGGCGGCGCGAGCAGGAACGGTAAGCCCACTTCTTTCCGGCCCGGCGGGTTGATGGCGTTGGCCGGGTCGGGCACTGGATGCCCTTCGGCGTTGACGCCCCCGCCCGCTTTATAAGCATGTTGGAAATCGGCGAACCCGAGTAAGAACTCGCGGAACGTATCGTCCGGGTTGGCCGTTAGGATGTCTGCACGCCAACTGGTGGGGCCACCGTCGAAACGACTGCCGAAGATTTGTCCCGTCTCCGAATGTCGCCACGTCGAATTCAAAGGCTCGATGACGAGTCCGGCGTAGAGTCCGACCTGCTGGTGGGTCGAGGGGCCGAAGTGGTCGTGCGTGAAGGCGGTACGCAGCGTGCGGTCTTCGCCGGCGCGGTTTTTCACGTCGTCGGCGAACCAGCGCGAGACGGTGGTTTGCGCGCCGAGCGTGCCGAAGAACGGATGCGCCTTCGGCGTCAGTGTGAAGCGCGTATTGCTGTTGAATGCCTTCATGCCGCCGAGCGCGTTGATGGCGGCGATGCGCTCGATCACCTCTTCGGGAGCGAACGAGCCATCCTCGTAGTTGAAGCCGTTGCCCGCGCCGTCCGAGGCGAGCACGTCGAACTTCACGAGGTGGATGTGTTGGCCCATGATGTCGGTCGGCGTCCTGACCTGAAAGTCGTCGAGTTCATAGACGCGCGGCACGAGATTGGTGAACTGGAAGGTAATGCAGTCGTTCGTGTTGCCACGAAAGAAGAACGGCTCCGGCGGCTTCGAGCCGTTTTTGATGGCCGCCACATCGCCCCATAGGGCAGAGATGCGTTGCTGCGGGAAGTGCCAACCGACCTTGTTGAACTTCACGTCCAACTGGAAGTTGGCGGATTTGTAGAGGCGGGAATTTCCGGCGGGATTACCGGCATCGTCGCGGCAGGGATCGGCGAAGGGCGCGCCCGACTTGGGCGGCAGCCCGTTAGTCATGAACGCGCCGGCTGCGCCCGACGGCGTGAAACTCGGATGCATGAGTTGGGCGTGGAAGTTCATCGCCGCGTTCTCGACCGGCGTGCCGGTTTCGGGGATCGCCTGAGCCTCGGCTTCAACAATGGACTTGTCAAAATCGAGTCGCGCTCTGTTCTTGTCGAACTGCGGGAGATGTTCCTTGTGGTGAACAGCCTCGCCGTCGGTAATGATGTGACGCGGCAGTCCGCCGTCGTCAATCGTGTCGAGCGGCGGATGCGGCGGACGGTGGCCTGCTTCGGCGGGCACGAAGAACGGGTAGCCGGGATTGCCCGCGCCCGCGACCTGCACCTGACCGTTGACGATAGAGACTTGCGCCTGCGGCATCGGAGCCATCGCAAGAGTCGGCAGAGGAACTATCGCGGGGATGGGCGTGCCGCGCGAGATTTCCCCGTCGGGCAGGGCGCGCGTGCCCGGAACGGGCTTGCCTTCCCCGTCGAGAGGCGTGCCCTTTTCAAAGACATCGTGAACGCGCCACAAGCCCCACATGCCTTGCGCGAAGTGCGGGTAGAAGTGGCAATGGAAGATCGAGTCGCCGATGGTCTTGGCGCGATTTCCCGCGCCGCCGTGCAGGATTTCCGTCGTGAACGAAGAGCCGGGGCCGAACGCCTGACTGTCGAGCGTGGTCGAGTTGTCGCTGTCGGGCGTGTGGAACCACTGATGAGCATGGAGGTGGTGGATGTGATGCTCCTTCGGCCCCGCGTGCGTGACTCTCATCTTCGTGTGGTCGTTCAAGTAGCTGTGATAGACGTTCGACGGATCTTCAGGGAAGAAGACCTTCGTCGCCCTCGGCGCGCCCGAAATCTTATTGCCGTTCGAGTCCACCTGAGAGTTCGCCGGGTTGTCAACGATCTGCGCCGGGTCGCCGACCGTCCAGGAGGAGAGGAAGAACTCTTCGTAGAGGCAATCTACGCAGTCGGCCATCGGGCCTACGCCTAAGCGGTTGGCTAAAATCTCCGAGCCGATGCCGCCCGTCCCATAGTTGATGGCGAATGCATCGCGCACGCTATGGAGCGTATGCGAGAGAATCGGGTCTTCGAAGAACTGCGGGAAGGCTTGAACAGCCTTGATTTCGTCGTGGTAGACGAGCGTGAATTCGCGGAACGGCTGGTTGCGGTCAGGCTCAGCCGGATTGGAGCGGTAAGTGCTCTCAGGGAAGCGTCCCTTGTTCGGTCCGGTGATGATGGCGTTTAAATCACCGTGCACAATTTCGCTGCCGTGCAATATCTTGAGGACCGGCAGACCGGCGCGCGGGTGGCCTGCCGGATAGAGCGCGTCATAGTTGATGAGAGGTTGGTCGGCGGAGGTTGTGCCCGTCGTCGCGTAGGTTAGTTCCTGTTGCGTGACCTGACTGCGATACCATTCCGCGCCCTGCGGTTCGACATTGACCATGCCGAAGAGCCCCATGGCGAGTGAACCGCCGTCGCCTTCACCGCCCGTCGTGGCCGCCGTGCTGTAAAAGAGATTGTTGCCTTCGCGCTGGGCGTAGTAGGTATAAGTCGCCGTGCCGCCGGGAGCCACCAAACTACTCGGATTGACCCCGACGTTCGAGCCGTCATCGGCAATGCTATTGACGAGTTGCAATCCGACAACATGCACCGAGGCGGTACGAGTCGCCGGTTGGTTGTCGTCAATGCGATTTTGAGCCAGGAGGTTTTGGAAGTTGATCTGTAGCTTCTGCCCGACGTTCATGCGAAGCACGAGCGGGCGCGGGCGCTTGTCCGGACGCAGTTGGACATTGCCCGCGACGAGTCCCTGAGATGAATTGATGGGAACGATATCGCGGCGCAGGGCATAAATCATGCCCGCGGGGTTGAGCGCGCCCAGACGGTTGTAGAAGAAAGGTTGGTCTAAGGCCACGACATCGGCGATCACGGTGTTGGCGATGTTTGGGGTTGGCAGCGGTGTCGGGTCGGGGGTCGGCGTCGGCGTCGGCGTCGGAAACGGCCTTGTGACAAAGGAGAGCCAGTCAGGCGTCGCGTCGTTTCCGGCTAGATTAGTGAGCCTCATCTGCCCGCTGCCATCCGTCGCATTCATCATGTAAATTTCGTAACCTGCGACGGAGCCGTGCCGGTTGGTGGCGAAGGCTATCTTTGTTCCGTCAGGCGACCAACTGGGGTCGCGATCAATACTGCTTGAGTACGTCGTCAGATTTTGCTGGCCGCTCCCGTCAGCATTCATGACATAAATTTCACCAGCACCATCACCTTCCAAGCGATTGGTAGAGAACGCAATTTTACTCCCATCCGGCGACCACGAAGGTGTCATATCAGATGCGATGTGGTTTGTGAGACGAGTCTGTGCCGTGCCATCCGTGTTCATCAGATAGATTTCATTGTTGCCGTCACGTTCGCTGTGAAACGCGATCTTAGTTCCATCGGGCGACCACGTCGGAGCAATATCGTTCGCCGCATTGTTCGTGAGCCGCAGCGGATTACTGCCGTCAGTGCTCATCACGTAAATTTCGTAATTACCATCGCGGTTACTGGCGAACGCGATCTTAGTTCCGTCCGGCGACCACGTCGGAGCAATATCGCTCGCGGTGTTATTAGTTAGTCTGAGTTCCCCGTAGCCGTCGGAGTAAATCGAGTAAATCTCATCATTGCCGTCCCGGTCGCTTTGAAATGCGATCATCGTTCCGTCATACGAACCCGCCGGGTCTTTATCGGCAGCAGTATTGTTCGTCAGCACAGATAAACCCGTCCCATCGGGACTGATGACGCATATTTCCGCACTGGCAGGGACGCAGCCGAACGCGATCTTGCCTGACCTCCTTAAACGGGCGCGCGGATCATCAATGCTACTGCTGCCGCGCGCCGCCACCAGACGCAACTCTCCTATGTGAGCGCCCCTGACGGGTGTTCCGCCCACGCCCGCAGACAGCACCGGGTCTGTTAACGGCGGCGGCGTGATGAGCAACGCGGTGAGAGCCTCGTTGAGACTGTCGCGCAATTCTTGCACGTGGACGGCCTTGATGATCGTGACTTGTGCGGTCAGCGTCGAATCTGTCCATGCAGCATCGGGCAGGCCAGCCAATGTCCGCACGGCGTTCACGGCTTGGCGCAACTCGGTGATGTGTTGCTCCTTGATGACAGTGCTCCCTACGACGATAGGGTCATCGGCGAACGTCACAGCCGTTCCCAGAACGATGTTGCTCGGTTGGGAGATGAGGCCGCTCCCATCCACGGCTCTTACACGGTACAGGTAAGAGGTGTTGTCGCTGACGGTGGTATCGCTGAAGCTCGTCGTGAAAGCATTCGAGACGAACGTGTAGAGGCCGGAGACGTTCTGACTCCTCTCTACTTCGTAATGGTCAACATGGTCAACTGCGCCTGACGGGGCTGACCAATTGAGGCTTATTTGTGTGTCGGAAGTTGATGAGATGGTGAGGTTCGTCGGTGCACCAATCAGTGTTGCTCCGACGGGTGAACTCGTTGTCGCGCTCCTGCTTGACCCTGCCGTCGTGCTTACCGGGGTGCTCAAACCAATCGTGCCTCCGTCGCGGTTCTTCCCGACTCTCAACGCCGGCAGCGAGACGGCAGAGATATGCGACGTGAGTAGCATCAAGGCCAACGTCGCGCTGGTGATTCTAATCAAGCCACAGCGTAACAGTTCACTCCGCAGGCGAATCGAGCGGCGCATTAGTTTCGACACTGCGTTGAGATGACGGATGAGTATGGCGTCAGAGCGATAGCAGGAGTTGCGGGACATGTAAGCGTCTCCTTGAAGATAGTGCGTGGAGCTAACGCAGAGAGTGTGGCTGTGAGAATTTTCAAGGGGAAGAATGACAGGGCGAATCCCTATTGAAGGCTCAGGAGGATGAGTATTTCTCCGATGCCCTTCTCCAAAGGCTCTAGTGCTTTCCCGATGATCGTGCCCGGTGCGTGCATCCGCCTGCCGCCGACGCTGACGGGTTCCGACTTCATCGCCACGCCCGCCACGTCGCTCGTCACCAGCAGGTCGCCGATCTTGATAGGCGCTCGCGTCGCATCAACTCTCACCTTGACGCGTCCGGTCGTTGCGACCAGCACCTTGCCTTCGCCGCGTTCACCCAGCGAGATGCCCGGCTGCGCAGAGATCACGCCCGCGACTCTCGTGTCGTAGGCTTCGGAGGAGGCGAGCACGTGGTTGGACTTCTCCGGGTCGAGCGCGACAACCGTTCCGGCCTCTAGCTTCTGGCTCGACGGCACCCACTCCGCCACGTCCTGATACTTCGCGTTGATGTTGCCGTCAACGCGGATGTCTCCCGCGACGTGTAGCTTGCTCTGAGGCGCGCCCGTGCCGATGCCGACGTTGCCGTTTGCCTTTTGGTCAACAACCAGACCGTAAGTGTTACCTTGTTGACTTACTTCGAAAGCGCCCGGTAAAGCAGGATTGTCGGAAGGGACGAAGATCAGGCTGTTCACCGCGCGGCGAATGATCGTGTGGTTATCACCTTCTGGGCCATTGTGCTCAACCATCAGGCGGCCACCGGCCAAGCTTGCAACTGGCGTCGTGCCGCCGGGCCCGGTGCGCGTCATCGTAGAGAAGTACTCCCGGCCACTGCTGTCACGCACGCGGAAAGGTGAGCCGGTACTGCCTGATACATCAAGCAAAAACGCCGGGGTGGTCGTGCCAATGCCGACGTTGCCCGCGTTGTAGCTGATGTTGCTGCCGCTGGTCGTCCACTGGCCGGAGCTGCCCGTTCCGACGGGCGTGCCGTTGATGCGCAGGCCGGTCGCGTTGATCTCGCCGTTTACGTCGAGTTTATAGGCGGGCGAAGTCGTGCCGATGCCGACGTTGCCAGCCCCGGTAACTTTAAACCTTTCGGCAGCCCCCGCTCCGTTGTCGCCCCAAATAGCGAGGCCGGCTGTGCCGGGGGAGAAGAGAATACCGTTGCCGTTTACGTTATCGAATCCGAGGTTTACCCCCCTGCTACCGGCTGCGTCGTCAAACTGTCCAACAATGCGAAGGTTTCCGTACCCGCTGATGTTAGAGCCGTCATTTCTCACGGTTAAGGGAAACGGAGGAGTCGTCGTGCCGATGCCGACGTTGCCCGCGTTGTAGTGGATGCTCGAGCCTGAGGTCGTCCACTGCGAGCCACTCCCACCCCCGACCTCAGGCCACGCGGTCTTGCAGACGCCGGCAATACACAATCCACCGGATGCGTTAACCGCACCGCCCTGTACGTCGAATTTGTAGGTGGGTGAGGTCGTCCCGATGCCGACATTGCCGTTTGTTTGTTGATCAACGTACAGAATGGAAGTTCCGTTTACTTGCCCTACTATGAACGCGCCGGGAAGCACAGGGTGGTTGGAGGGAGCGAAGATCAGGCTGTTGACAATGCGCCCGACTACAGTGTCGTTCCCACCTTCAGGGCCGTTGGTGTCTATTATCAAGCGGCTGCCAGCAAGGTTCACGACCGGCACGGTGCCTAAGGCTCCGGTGTGCGTAGATGTGGAGAGATACTCCCTGTTGCTGCTATCGCGCACGCGGAAGGGTGTGTTACTACTACCTGCCACCGTCACATCGCCATGGAGCGCTATGGTGCTGATCTGCCCCCACCCCATGTTGCGCCCCATTGTGATCCGGTTGGCAGCGCCGCCTTCAAAGTACAGCAAGCTGGCTAGCCGCTGGACATTGTCGTGCACCGCAATTTCAGTGTTATCCGCCGTCTCCAACATTAACCCTGCCGTATTTGCGTTCCAGCCGGAGCCGCCCCCAAAATTCGCCGACAGATTCCCTATGGTTAAGCTGCCGAGTGCCATGTGATTGTTCGGCACGGCAAAGCGGGAGCTTGCCCAGATGTTCCCCGCGCCCGCGACATCCAACCTCGACAGAGGGTTAGTCGTGCCGATACCGACGTTGCCTGTGGGGTCGATTGTCATTCGAGCAACGAAACTTGTCAGATCGAAAATCTGGAAATTCTTCGTGCCATTATAGGTACTAATATCAGTACCTATAGTAAACAAGTCACCATGGGTCTTCCCCGTAAATCTTAGTTGGGTGGTGTTATTAGTGCCTGACAAATTCCCTTTCAGTCGTAGTACCGTCCCGCTGGCGTTATTGGTGGAATTCTGTTGGACATCTAACGCATATGACGGCGTTGTAGTCCCAATCCCGACGTTGCCGGTGTTCGTACTGTTGATGTCGTTGCCGCTTGTAGCCCATTGACCCTGAACTGTCACGGGCGATGCGCCCGAGAGCAGGAGTAGGAGTAGAACAGTGACGGCGTAGAAATGCTTGAACGGGCGGCGGCTTGATTGCTGGCTCTGGTTCATTGCTTTTGCCTCTTCTGTTTATGGTGATCGTCGGTTACAGGGAATCGTTATCTGATTACGCAGTTCCTCGGCGTGAATTTTCTTGGCGCCGACGCTCGGAACTGATGGATGGGTATAGGAGATGTCGCCAGACCTCGCGCCGCGAGCGCTGGGACGATATTGGAGCAATGTTCCTCGACGTGCGCGGCTTTAATGTTTCCTCCAGTGAGAGAGGAGTTAGTCCGGTGGGTCGAGAGTAGCCCCGCGCACCAGCGCGCGGCACTTCGCTTTATTCGTTGTTGGCGCAATATAGGCCGACGCAGCTCTTGATCGGCAGTTGATCCGTCTCGCCCGCCTCGACACTGATGCTGCGGCCAGCTCGATCTGATGTTTCCACTCGCACTGGACGGTCTTAGTTGTTCTTCACTTTTGCGATCCTCGAAGAATCCAACAATAATGTCAGTGGAGACTCTCGCTCGCCCCGCATTAGATTTGCCTAGGCTTCGGAACGTTCAGAACTTTTGTCTTGCGACACAGTTAGAGTTGGGTGATAGAACAGTTATTCAGGACGGGCGCGAGATTATCTTCGGTTAGCGCGAGACTCTCAATCGAGCGTAGTTACATGTTGACGAGAATTCTACGAGAGCAACGGGGACGAATGCGAAGAGGCCGGGTTAACTATCGTCATAGGTGACATGTCTGTGAGTCTAAAGCTCGAAGGAATCTAAATTTGCAATCAACACCCGTGAGGACGCCGCAACTATATGCTCAACATTTTTGCCGTGCAACAGCTTTTAATAGCCCGGAGTGGCTATTTATTATCTAAATCTACTCTCGCATCATTAAAGCAATGTTGAGACTAAAGACTTCGCCTGTAACGTGCTCTGTAACTGGCCGGCGTAAATCCATAGACCCGCTTGAATTCACGCA
>DASQDV010000103.1:0-3237 GCA_035633995.1 Pyrinomonadaceae bacterium
CGCCGGTCTGCTCGACGCCATCTTCGCGACGGCGACGGTGGCAGCGGGCGTAGATTTTCCGGCGCGCACGGTCGTGCTCTCAAACATAGACGTGCGGCGCGGGCAGGGCTGGCGCACGCTGACCGCCTCCGAGTTTCAACAAATGACGGGGCGCGCCGGGCGTCGCGGGCGCGACCGCGTCGGCTTCATCGTCGCCGCGCCGGGCACGCACCAGGACCCGCAGAAGATGGCCGCGCTTTTGGGCGCGCTGCCCGACCCGCTTGAGAGCCAGTTTCGCGCGACCTACACGACGCTGCTCAACTTGCTCGACGCCTACGGCAACTTCGCGCAGGTGCGCGAGATCGCCGCGCGCAGTTTCGCGCACCGCGAGACGGTCGAACGCGTCGCACGTCTCGAACACGAACGCGCCGAAGCCGAGCGGCGCATCGAGCGTAAGTTGAAGGACGCGGGCTGCGAGTTTTCGGTGGACGCGGCGCGCGGGCTTGAGCGGCTGGCGAGCGCGCGCGACCGCGTGCTCGGCGGCGCGCCGCAGACGCGTACGGAAGTTTTCCTGAACTGGCTCGTGGAGGCGGTTGTGCCCGGTCGCGTCGTCGGCGTCGGGCGGTCGAGCCGTCGTCTGGTCTTCGTGACGGAGCGGCGCGACGGCAGTTTCGTCGGCGTGCGCGAAAACGGAGACCGCGCCTCGCTCGACCTCACGCGCATCGGGCGCGTCTACGAGGAAGTTTACCCGCTGACGGAGAACGCGCGCGACGCGGCCTTTGCAGACGTGCGCGCGGGACGCGCGACGCTCATGCCGGAGCCGCGTCTCACGGACGCGCGCGCGGGCGCGGACGAGGCCGTCGACTTGATCAACGATCTGATGGAAGGGCTGACGGCGTCTCTCGTCGCGGCGTCGCCGGGCGGCGAAGCGAACGGCGGCGACGCGCGGAAGCGTTGCGAAGAGGCGTGGTGGGCGGCGCTCGCAGACGCCGAGACAGCCGAGCGCGCCGAGCGGCGCATCGAAGCACTGCGCGCGGAAGTGTGGCAGCCGTTCGAGCGCCGGGCGCGCGTGCTCGAACATTTCGGTTATCTGGATTTCGCAGCAGAGCGCATCACGGAGCGCGGGCGCTGGCTCGCGGATTTGCGTCTGGATCGCCCGCTCCTTGTCGGCGAGGCGATTGAGCGCAACCTCTTCACGTCGCTCGACGCGGCGCGCGCCGCAGGACTCATGGCCGCGCTCGCGGCGGACGCCGAACGCGACTACGGCGAGTTGCAACTAGACGACGCGCTCGTCTCGACGCTCGCGGAGTTTGAGCGCATCGCGTATGAAGTGGCGAGCGTGGAATGGAAGCAGGGGCTTGACCCCGCGCCGGAGATGAATTTCTCGGCTGCCGCCGCCGTGATGCGCTGGGCGCAGGGGATGAAGTGGGAGGAACTCGTGCGGCAGACGCGCGCCGAGGAAGGCGACCTGTTCCGCCTGTTATCGCGCACGGGCGAATCGCTGATGCAGATCGGGAATTTGCGCGAGTCGCACGCCGGGGCGGCGCGCGTGGCCTCGGAGGCGGCGGAGAGCATCCTGCGCGAGCCGGTGCGTTCGGAAGAGATGTTGTGAAAGTGTGGAACTGGATTTTTGCAGTGAAAGGTTTTACGGGTTAAGAGTTTTATGAGCGAGGGGTTTAATCGCGCCGTTGTAGTTTACGCGCTCGCGTTCCTGTTATTGACGAACGCGGCGTGCGGGCTGAGAGGGAGACAGGGAAACCGGAGTGAGGATTCGGGCATGAGGGCGGAACAAGCTGTGGCGGTGAAGACAATGCCGGTCGAGTACGTCGCGTTCGGGGATTCGACGGGCGTGGGCGTCGGGGCGCGGCGCGGCGGCGGCTACGTGGCGCGTCTCTTCGAGCGCATCGAGCGCGTGCGCAAGGGATCGAGCGTGAAAAACTTTTGCGTGAGCGGCGCGGAGACGGCAGATGTTTTGCGCACCCAACTCGCGCGGCTCGACCCGAACGCGCGCCCGACGCTCATTACCGTCGGCATCGGCATCAACGATGTGAGTCACGGCGTAGACGTGGCGAGCTTCGAGCGCAACTACGAAGAGATCATCACGCGCCTGAAAAGTAAAACAGACGCGCCCATCGTCGTCACCAACATCCCCGACATCTCAACCGCGCCGCGCGTGCCCGCCTTCCTCCACGAACAGGTGCGGCAGCGCATACGTCTCTTCAACGAGCGGCTCGCCGAACTCGCCCGCCGCCACGAATTGCTGCTCGTTGACGCCTACGACATGAGCCGCGAAGTGATCCCCGCGCACCCGGAGTTTTTCTCCGCAGACGGCTTCCACCCGTCGGACGAGGGCTATGAATACTGGGCGAAGATGATGTGGCCGACGGTGAAAGAAGCCATCGGCGAGGAATCAAAGGGAGATGTTTAAAAGGCAAAGGTAAAGGGCAAAGGGTAGAGGGCAAGGGAAGCAGGAGGCTCGCCGCGCCGGAGCGGAAGGGACAAACTGAAACTTGAGTTGTCGGGCGCACGTAAAGTTGGCGGGGCAAGCGGAATTTGATCCCGGTCAGTCCGTAATTGGAGAGGAGAATAGATGAGACGTTCGGCGTTGTGCTTCACCTTGCTGCTTCTGATTTTCGCGCCGTCGCATGCCGCGGCGGCGAAGACGACGGTTGACTTCAAATTCAAAGTCGAGCAGGAGATCAACACCCTGCTGCGACAGTTCACGGAGGCGCAGAAGAACTACGACGCGGCCAAACTGGACGAGATTCTCGCGCCCGATTACGTAGAGATTTCGCCCGCCGGAGAAGTTGACCCGCGCGCGAAGGTGCTCGGCTTTTACGCGCCGGAAAAAAAGCGCGAGCGCGGGGGCGAACTGGTGTCTTACGAGTTGGACGAAATCACGAGTCGCATTTACGGCGACACGGCCATCATCGTCGCGCGCCTGCCGTTCACGATGAAAACTCCCGACGGGCAGACCACGAGCCGCGCCCTGCGCTGCACGTTCGTTTGCCGCAAGGTGCGCGGCAAGTGGCGGATCGCGTCGGCGCAGTACACGGGCATCAGGCCAGCCGCCCCTGCCGCTGCTGCTGCTCCGGCTAAGTCCTGAGATGCGAGTTCGTTGTGCTAGTATCTGTGATGGAACGCGGGCGGGCATTTGACCGTATGACGGTGGGAAGGGAGTGATACTCGTTTATGGAAGAAGCAAACAAATCACGCTACCACACCGGCGACACGCTCTGCGACGCGCTGCGTTTCCTG
>DASQDV010000104.1:0-4747 GCA_035633995.1 Pyrinomonadaceae bacterium
GCCGCGTGAGGAGCACACGCGCCCGCGCGTCTGCAAACATGTAGTCGAGCCGCTCGCGCGGGTACGCCGGGTCTAAAGGCAAATACGCGCCGCCCGCCTTGAGCACGCCGAGCACGCCCACCACCGTCTCCGGCGCACGCGCGGCGAGGATGCCCACCACGTCTTCCGCCCCGACGCCGAGCCGCGACAAGTGGCGCGCCAACCGGTTCGCGCTCGCGTTCAACTCCCTGTAGCTTAAGACCGACGCGCGGCCATCTTCCCCGGCGAAGCTGACCGCCGGAGCCTCCGGCGTCCGCTCGACCTGCCGCTCGAACAACTCGTGCAGGCAAACGTCGCGCTCGTACTCGACGCCCGTGTCGTTCCATTCGACGAGCAGTTGTCGCCGCTCGGCTTCGTCGAACAGTTGCAACTCGGAAAGTCTCTGCGCCGGCTCGGCGGCGACGGCTTCAAGCACGTTGCGGAAGTGTGAGATGAGACGCCCTATCGCGGCCTCTCCGAAGATGTCGCGGTTGTACTCCAAGAGACCCTTCAAACCGCCGCTCGTCTCTTCCAACGAGAGCGTGAGATCAAACTTCGCGCCGTCGCCCGCGATGGGCAGAGGGTCGAGCGCAAGCCCCGGCAGTTCGAGCGCGGGCATCGGCGCGTTCTGTAAAACGAACATCACCTGAAACAGCGGCGAGTGGCTCGTGTCTCGTTCGGGCTGCAACTCTTCGACCAGCTTCTCGAACGGCACGTCCTGATGCGCATACGCGCCCAACGCTACTTTGCGCACGCGCCTGAGCAACTCGGCGAAAGTAGGATTGCCCGAGAGGTCTGTGCGCAGCACGAGCGTGTTGACGAAAAAGCCGATCAATTCCTCGATCCGTTCGTGGTTGCGGTTGGCGACGGGCGTGCCGGTGGTGATGTCTTCCTCGCCCGTGTAGCGATAAAGGAGCGTCTGGAAGGCTGCCAGCAGCGTCATAAAGAGCGTCGCACCCTCGCGGCGGCTCAGGCGTTTGAGCGATTCGGCGAGTTCGATGGGGAAGACGAATTCCCGTTTCGCGCCCCCACCGGCGCGCGACTCCGGCGCTTCGGCGCATTGTTCGCGTATCACGGGCAACTGCAACCTCGGCGGGCTACCGTCAAGTTGTCGTTTCCAGTAAGCCAGTTGACCCGCGAGCGCTTCGCCTTGCAGCCACTCGCGCTGCCACACGGCGTAGTCCGCGTACTGAACTGGAAGTTCCCTGAGTGGCGAGGGTCGCCCGTTCGAGAACGCTTCGTAGAGGGCGGCGACTTCGCGTATGAGAATCCCGATTGACCAGCCATCGCTGATGATGTGGTGCATGACGAGCACGAGGACATGCTCGTCAACGCCCACGCGCAGCAGCCTGAGCCTTAACAGCGGCGCTTCCTCAAGGTTGAACGCACGCCCCGCCTCTTCTGCGACGACGGATTTAACGACCGTGTCAGGCTCCGCGCCCTCTGCTCCTCGCGCGTCCTCCACAGGAAGTTTCAACCCTGACACCGGCGCGATTCTCTGCACGGGCTGGCCGCCGACCGTGG
The DNA here is from genome assembly GCA_035633995.1 of Pyrinomonadaceae bacterium. Classification (GTDB taxonomy): domain Bacteria; phylum Acidobacteriota; class Blastocatellia; order Pyrinomonadales; family Pyrinomonadaceae; genus JAIVJZ01. The sequence continues at coordinate 1,543 of DASQDV010000104.1, forward strand.
CAAAACTCGTGCGCAGCACTTCATGCCGGCGCAGGATTTCGTTGAAGCTCTCTTCAAGCGCGCGCGCATCGAGCGTGCCTTTAAGGCGGATGGCGGCGGGGATGTTATAGGCCGCGCTGCCGGGTTCGAGCTGGTCTAGAAACCACAAACGCTGCTGCGCGAACGACGGCGGCACATCGCCCTCTCTTGAAACCGCTTCGAGCAAGGGCGGCGACGGCAGACCGAGTTTCGCGCGCTGCAAGTCGGCGATGCTTTCGGCGAAGGCTGCGACGGTCGGCGCGTCGAAGAGTTCGCGCACCGGCACTTCGATCTTCAAGGTCGAACGCAGCCGCGAGACGACGCGCAGGGCGAGCAACGAATGGCCGCCCGACTCGAAAAAGTTGTCGTCGAGGCCGACATGTTCAAGCCCCAGCACCTCCGCCCAGATTCCCGCGACCACCTCTTCGAGCGGATCGCGCGCACCCTCGTCGCGCCCGTCCCCACGCGTCGCCGCCGTCTCCGGCGCGGGCAGCGCACGGCGGTCGAGTTTCCCGTTCGGCGTCAAAGGCAGCGCGGGCAACGCGACGAAGGCGGACGGCAGCATGTATTCGGGGAGCTTCTCTTTCAGGAAACTGCGCAGCGCATCCGGCGTCGGCGCATCCCGTGCGAACGCGTCCGGCGTCGAAATCGTTTCTCGTGCGGGCACAAAATAGGCCACGATGCGCAGGTCGCCGCCGCGCGCGTCTTCGCGCACCACGACGGCGCATTCGCCGACCGCCCGGTGTTCGGCCAACACCGACTCGATCTCTCCGAGTTCGATGCGAAAGCCGCGCAGCTTCACCTGCCCGTCGAGGCGACCGAGAAATTCGATCTCGCCGCCTTCAAGAAAACGCGCCGCGTCGCCCGTCCGGTAGAGGCGTGCGCCCGGCTCCGCGCCGAACGGATTCGCGATGAACTTTTCCGCCGTGAGTTCGGGGCGGTTCAGGTAGCCGCGCGCCAGCCCATCCCCGGCGATGTACAACTCGCCCGCGATGCCGACGGGCAGGGGCTGTAGCTCCGTGTCCAGAACATAAAGTTGCGTGTTGGCTATCGGTCGCCCGATGGGCACGACGGGTCGCGCGTCGTCGCGCTCGCAAGCCCAGTAAGAGACATCTACGGCGGCTTCCGTCGGCCCGTAGAGGTTGTGCAAGTCGCAGGGCAGGTGAGTGTAAAACCTCTCTTGCAGTTCTTTCGTCAAAGCCTCGCCGCTACAGATCACGCGACGCAGGCTGCGACACTCTTCAAGCTCCGGCTCCGTCAGGAAGATTGACAGCATCGAGGGCACAAAATGCAGCGTCGTGATTGCCGCGCGCGCGACGAGTCTGACGAGATACGCGCTGTCCTGATGTCCGCCCGGGCGTGCGACGACGAGCCGCGCGCCTGTTATCAACGGCCAGAAAAATTCCCAGACCGACACGTCGAAGCTGAAAGGCGTCTTCTGTAGCACGCGGTCGTCACACGTCAATCCGTACTCGTCCTGCATCCACAGCAGACGGTTGCAGATTCCGCGATGCGTGTTCACGACGCCCTTCGGCCTGCCCGTCGAACCGGAGGTGTAGATGACGTAGGCCGCGTTGTGCGGTGACGCGCCGCCCGGCACGTTCAACGCACTCCGGTTGTCGAACTCTTTCCGGTCTCTATCGAGACAGATGATCTCCGCGCCGTGCTGCGGCGGCAACGTGGCGAGAAACCGCTCCTGTGTCAACAGCACGCCGACCTGCGCGTCCGCGAGCATGAACGACAGGCGCTCCGCCGGATACGTCGGCTCCAGAGGAACGTATGCGCCGCCCGCCTTGAGCACGCCGACGAGCGCCACAACCATCTCCGGCGAACGCTCCGCGAAGATTCCCACACGCGTCTCCGCCCCCACGCCCGACGCGCGCAGGCGTTCGGCCAAAGCGTTAGCCCTGCGATTCAGTTCGCGGTAACTGATGCGCTCATCCTCGAAAACGAGTGCAACCGCGTCGGGCGTGCGCTCGACTTGCGCCTCGAACAGTTCGTGGAGACAAACGTGCGGCGAATAGTCTCTCGCCGTGCTGTTCCATTCGACGAGCAGTTGTCGCCGTTCGGCGGGCGCCAGGAACGGCACGGCGGCGAGTCTTTGTGACGGCGCGGCAACGAAATTTTCGAGCGCCGTTTGCAGATGACCGAGCATGCGTGCGACGGTCGGCGCGTCGAAGCGTCGCCGGTCGTAACTGAAGCGCAGCAGGAGTTCGGCGCCGGGCACGACGAGCAAGTTGAGCGGGTAGTTTGTCCTTTCAACTTTTTGAATGTTGCTGACGGACAGTTGCGCGAGTTGCTGCCGGAAGGAAGCATCGACGGGATAGTTTTCAAACACCAGCAGGCTCTCGAAAAGCGGCAGGCCGCGCGGCACGTCGCTCCATCCCTGCACCTGCACGAGCGGGCTGTATTCGTACTGGCGCAGTTCCGTCTGCTGTTCCTGTAGCGCCTTCAACCACGCCAGCAGTTCCTGCCCGCCGTCAACCTTGACGCGCAGCGGCAGCGTGTTGATGAAGAGGCCGACCATCGCCTCGACCCCGGCCAGCTCGGCGGGTCGCCCCGCGACGGTGACGCCGAACACCACGTCCCGTTCGCCGCCGTAACGACCGAGCAAGAGCGCCCACGCGCCCTGCACCAGCGTGTTCAGCGTCAACCCGTGACTTCGCGCAAACGTCTGGAGGGCGGCGGTTGTGTCCGCCGTTAGCAAAATCTCCCGCTCGCCGTATCCCTCCTCCTCTTGCCGCCCGGCTCCGTTGTCTGTTCTATCGAAAGCCCTGATGGCGGGCAGCGGCGTCGGGGCGTCAAAGCCTTGAAGCGTCTGCCGCCAGAAGGACTCGGCCTTCGTCAAGTCCTGCCGCCGCAACCACTCTATGTAATCCCTGTAGGGGCGCGGGCGCGCGGGCGCGAAACTCTGCCCGCGCGAGAACGCTTCATAGAAAGCGAAGACCTCGCGCAGCACGAGCGGGATGCACCAGCCGTCGAGCATCAGGTGGTGATAGCTCCAGACGAATTGATAAGTGTCTGCGGAGAATTGGAGCAGCGCGATCCGCATCAGCGGGGCTTTGGAAAGGTCGAAGCCCCGGCGCAGATCGGCTGTGAGGTAAGCGCGCAGGCGCGCGTCCTGTTCGGCTGCCGGTAGCGCGCGCCAGTCTTCCTGCGCGAAGGGCAGGCGCACGCTGCGGCGGAC
>DASQDV010000105.1:0-3875 GCA_035633995.1 Pyrinomonadaceae bacterium
CCCGAGGATCAGGATCGCACGGCGACGGGTCGCGTCGGCACGTTCTTCGTCATCTCGCGCCTCATGCCGTTCTTCGAGCAGGTCATCCCCGACGGCGTCCCCGCCTTGCGCGCGCGCCTCGCCGCGCTCAACCCAGACATCGCCGAACAGGCGCGCAAAGGCTTGGGGGACGACCTGACGCGCGGCCTCGTGCCCGAAGACTCGCGCGACCCCGTGCAGGAGTCACTCGACGAAGCGGGACGCGCCGCCGACCCGCGCGAACGTGATCTGGCCTACCTGCGCGCCGCGCAAGCCGCCGCTTCCAAAGGCGACTCGCGCGCGCGCGACTTTGCGGACAAAATTCAGGACGCGGACTTGCGCCGGCAGGTGCGCGGCTTCATAGACTTCTCGCTGCTCAACCGCGCCGTCGTGGACAAGAAGGACGGCATGGAAGTTTTGCGCCTGGCGGCCTCCGGCGAGTTGACGCCCGTGCAGCGCACCTGGGCGTACACGGAGGCGGCGCGCCTGCTCGCAAAAGACGACCGCACGCGCGCCTTCGAAGCGTTGGAGGCGGCAGCCAACTCCGCGAAGGGCATTGACGCGGAAGACCCCGACCGCGTGCGCGCGACGGTGGCCGTCGCCACGCGCTTCTTCGAGTTCGACCGCAACCGCGCGTGGGAGATCATGGCCGACGTGGTGAAGGCCGCGAACGCCGCGCCGGAGTTCACCGGCTCGGATTCGGGACTCGCCGCGCGCATCCAGACGCGCGGCCAACGCTCGACCATCAACTTCCCCGCCCCCGTCTTCGATCTCACGGGCGTCTTCCAGACGCTCGCCAAAGACGACATGAACCGCGCCGTCGCGCTCGCGCAGACTTTCACGGGCGAGTCGCCGCGCGCCATCGCCACGCTCGCCATCGCACGCGCCGTGATTGACGCCGACAAGGCGAAGTCGCGGCCTTGAGGCGCGTCAAAAGTTCAGACGCTCGCCGAGCAGCGTGAGCGCAAGGACGGCGCAGTGCATCAACAGACCGACGACGAGTCCCGCGCGTCGCTGGCGGCGGCTGAGAGTCTTCCTGAAACGAAGGAGCGTGAGCGCGGCGAGCGGCAGCCAGAGCAGCAGACTTGAGACGAGGCCGGGCGAGTAAGAGACGGTGTAAAAGCTGGCGGCGAGGTGCGACAGCGCGTTGAGCAGAAAGGCGACGGCGTAGGCGACGAGCAGCCAGCGCAAATTTTTGAAGCGCAACGCGAGGACGACGCCCGCCGCCATCAACAACAGCGCGAGCGCGTTCCAGACGAGAAACCGCGCCGACGCGAGTTCGACGACCGCGACGCGCGCGAGCCATGCGGTGAAACCTTCGCCGCCCCACAACTCTTCCAGAATGTGAAGCGCATAGGTCGCGGGGAAAAGCCAGCCCCACGCGGCAGGCCACGTCTCACCGCCCGCCTGCGTCTGCGCACGCCCTCGCATCACGAAGCCCGCCCGCTCACGAATAAATGTTCATCGGGCGCGTGAGGAGCGCGAAGGGGTCTTCGACGTTGAGGGCTTCGCGGACGTAGAAGGCTTCCCCGGCGGCGGCGTTGACGAGCGAGCCGTAGTAGCGCATGCGGTATTCGATCTGCGCGAGGAAGTTCTTGTCGCTGATGCGCGTCTCCGGCTCGCCTGCGCCCTCGCGGTAAAACTGCGACGTGTGCGCGCGGATGGCGCGCATCTTCTCGTCCACGAAATCCGACACGTCAACGATGAACGACGGCACGACGAGCCGCGAATAGACGGCGTGCGCGAGCGCGGGCATCGCCACGTGCGTCTGTCCGTGCTCCTCGTCGTAGCGGCGCATGCTGGCGAGCCGCGCCGCCTCGCGCACGATGCGCGCCGTCGCCGCGTGATCCGGGTGCGGGTCGTCCCAGTGTGAAGTGAAGACGACGCGCGGGCGCACGGCGCGCAAGACGCGCACCATCGCGCGGCGCGCTTCGTCCGTCAGCATGACATGACCGTCGGGCTGTTCGAGGTTGAGCCGCGCGTCGAGTTGCATAATGCGCGCCGCCTCGCGCGCTTCCTCGGCGCGCCCTTCCGGGGTGCCGCGCGTGCCCATCTCGCCGCGCGTCATGTCGAGCACGCCCGTGCGATAGCCGAGAGATTTCAACTTGAGGAGGGTGCCCGCCACCGTCAACTCCGCGTCGTCCGGGTGCGAGAAGACGGCCAGCGCGTCGAGTGGAGTGTTCTCCGTCTGTTTGCTCATCGTATCAAGTCGCCCGCTTCCGTTGGTGTGAAGTTTAATTTAACACGGCGCGGCGCGGGCGTGCGAGTTTGACGCTTCCGGCGCGCGCTTGCTAGCCTTCGCTGACACACGGAGGTGAGAGGGCACACATGAAACTCGTCGTTTTGGGATCGGGCACGTCCGTCCCGCACCCCGCGCGCGCTTCTTCGGCGCACTGGCTGGAGACCGCATCGGGCACGCTCCTCTTAGACATCGGCGCGTCGTCCGTTCATCGCATGGCGCAGGAAAAACTGGATTGGGTCAACCTCGACGCCATCTGGATCAGCCATTTTCATCTCGATCATCTCGGCGGACTCTTCCCTTTCCTCTTCGGCACAAAGCACGCGCCCGACACGCAAGCGCGACGCAAGCCGCTCAACATCTACGCCCCGCGCGGCATGGAAAAACTCTTTCGCGCCTTCGATGCGGCGGGCGACTACAACCTGCTCCGGCAGCCCTTCCCCGTCGAAATACGCGAAGTCGCGCCCGGCGACGCGTTCGAAATTCTCCCCGGCCTGCGCGCCGAAACTTTCTCGACGCCGCACACCTCCGAAAGCCTCGCGCTCAAATTGTCCGGCGGCGACGCGTCGCTCGTCTTCACCTCCGACACCGGTTATACAGACGCGCTCGCCACGTTCGCCGCAGGGGTTTCGCTCTTTCTCATGGAGTGCTCCTTCTTCCGCGACAAGCCCGTCGAACTCCACCTCGAACTCGCCGAAGCCATGCGCCTCGCCGCGAGTTCGGGCGCGCGGCGCGTCATGCTCTCGCACCTCTATCCCGAGTGGGACAACTTCAACCTCGTCGCCGAAGCCAACAAGCTCTGGGACGGCGAAACCATCGAAGCGCGCGACGGCCTGCGCCTTGAAATCTAAGAATTGTCTGTTGTCCGTTGTCCCTTTTCTGTGGCTACATGAGTAGCGAACCGAAGATAAAAGTTTGAGACCGGGCGAGAGAAAAACAACTGACAACGGACAACGGACAACCGACTAACTTATGAAATCGCGTTTGATCATCAACCCCGTGTCCGGCACCGACAGCGCGCCGGATTACTTGCAGACGATTAACGAGCGGCTGCGCGCCTCGTTCGGCGAGATGGACATCGTGATGACGGTCGGCGCGGGCGACGCGGGCGCAGCAGCGGAGGCGGCAGCGCGCGCGGGCATCTAGGACAGGTTGTTCATCGCGGGCGGCGACGGCACTTTGAACGAAGTCTTGAACGGCGCGGCGCGCGTCGAGGGCGCGCTCGAACGAATCACTTTCGGCCTCGTGCCGCTGGGGACGGGCAACGATTTTGCGAGCGCGCTCGGCCTGCCCGAAGAGATCGAGGCGGCGATTGAAACTCTCCTCTGCGGGCGCATCGTCAGTTGCGACGTGGGCGTTTTGAACCAGCGCCGCTTCGTCAACGTCTCGGCGGGCGGCTTCATCGCCGAAGTCTCGGACGCGGTCAACCCGCAACTCAAAACCGTCGCAGGCAAACTCGCTTACCTCGTCGGCGGCGCGCGAGGGCGTCTATGACCGTCTGTTTGTGGCGGGGGGCGACGGCACTCTGAACGAAGCGGTCAACGGCGTCGGGCGCGTGCCGGGCGCATTCGAGCGGATCACGTTCGGCCTCGTCCCGCTCGGCACGGGCAACGATTTC
>DASQDV010000106.1:0-8624 GCA_035633995.1 Pyrinomonadaceae bacterium
GAAGACCTGCCGGAAGGCGAGGTTCGAAGTGATGTTCACGTCGGCGGCGGCGAGGAACCCGTTCGGGAAATAGTGCACACCTTCCGCGTAGAAACTCGACCCGCCCTGATCCGGATTCTCCGGGCTCTCCTTCGGGCCGAGGATGCGATCCTTGACCGTGTAGAAGCCGAGGTTGAAATAGGAGCGCGAGTTGGCGCGCGTGCGCAGGTCTGCGCCGAAGCCGAGGCCGCGCTGCGAGAAGAAGTCATTGCTCAACGTCACGTCAGCCGAACGGCCAAGCGTCTGGTAGTAAGCGTTCGAGACGCGGAAACCTTTTTTGCCCGAACCGCTAAACGTCGGCGTGAGAAAGCCGGAGGCGCGGTCGCGCTTCTTGATCGAGATGGAGGCGTAAGGGAGCGGGATGATCGTCGCGCCCTTCACCTTGAACTTCGGATTGCGCGCGCGCACGCGGTCGTTCAAAGTGATGACGGCGCGCTTGGCCGTGAAACTCCACTTCGGAGTCTCCTCGTCGCAGGCCGTCAGTTCCGCGTTGAGGACGACGATGCGGTTGGCCGACACTTTCTCCACGCTGTCGGCGGTGAAGTAGATGGTCGTGCCGTCTTCGGTCTGGCTGGTGAAGCCCGTCGAGTTGATGAAGAAGCCGAGTTTGGTCGCGTAGTTGAACTCGGCGCGCGAACCCGTGATGCGTTGCGCCGTGCCCTGATCGAAGACGACGTTGCCTTCGGCGACGACGCGGTTCGTCGCCTCGTAAACCGTCAGCTTGTCGGCCTGCAAACGATAGATGCCGATGCGCGCGTCAACGTTCCCCTCGTTGACGACGACGCGCGCGCCCTCCGGCCCGGTGACGGTCTGCTTGTCGGTGTCAACGTCGAGTTTTTCGGTGGACTGAGCGGCGGCTGCGCCGTCGGCGGTTCTGACCGGGAGGCGCGGGCGAATGGGCTGTTCCTGTTGGAGCGGGTTGACGTTCGGCGTGTCCGTGATGGGGTTGAGCACCTTGCGCTCGACCGGGTTCGACTGTTGTTGCTGCCCGGCAGCGCGCGTCGCAGACGCTGCGACGAGACACGCGAAGGCACACCACAAGACGAGCAGGCGCGTCCCCGTAGTCCGGAGGATTTTAATGAAAGAGAGGGAACGCAAAAGTGTGAGCCGTAAGACCTCCGCCGCCTGAATACAACCGCGCGCCTGCGGCACTTTTCCATTCCGGCCACAGACGCGCTGCAAAAACGCGGCGATGCTAACATGCGCCGACGACGAGCGACAAGGAGCTAAAACGTCCCCGGCAGTTTCCCCGCCAATGAGCGAACGCGGTTTGCGAAAATCTGCCGGACAGCCCGCCGCGACTCACCTGACGCCGCCCACGTCCCACAACTTCACCGTACCGTCGCTCGCGCCCGCCAGCGTCTTGCCGTCGGGCGAAAAGACTACGCGGTAGGTATTCCCCATGCCCTCGGCGGTGAGCGTCCGTCGCACAGTCCCGGTCTCGGCGTCCCACAATTTAACCTCGTGATAACTGCCGCCCGCCACCCACCGCCCGTCGGGCGAGAAGGCCGCCGAGAATATGGCGTTCAAACTGTCGCCCGTGAGCGCCTGCTTAAAGGCCCCGCTCCGCGCGTCCCACAGCCGGGCGGTATTGTCGTAGCTCCCGCTGACCAAGGTTCGGCTGTCCGGCGAGAAGGCGAGCGACAGCACCCCTTTCTCGTGGCCTTCGAGCGTGAGTTTCAATTCCCCGCTCTCGGCATCCCAGACCTTGACCGAATTCTCGTTCGTGCCCCCCGTAGCAATCAGCTTACCGTCGGCGGAGAGAGCGTAGGCGGGGTTAATTTCACCCATCTCATGCTCGCGCTTCAACACCCACGTTGCGGCATCCCACACCCTGAGCTTGCGGTGGCTTCCGCCCAATAAAGTTTGACCATTGGGGGAGAAGGCGACGAACGAGACCATGTTTGAAGAGTACGTCAGTGTTTGTTTGACCTCGCCCAAGGTTCCGCCCCGCGTGTCAACGACGATCAGGGAATAGTTATTCCGGGTGGAATCATAACTGAGCGCGGCGGCTAACATGTTCCCGTCGGGGGAGAAAGCCACCGAAATTACCTCGCCGCCGACGTTAGGCAGCGTGTCCTTCAATTGTCCCGTCTCGGCGTCCCACAGCATGATGGTTTTATCTTCGCTGCCGGTCACGAGCATCCGCCCGTCGGGCGAGAACGCGACCGCACGCACGTCCTTGCCGTGCCCTTTCAGCAACCCTTTCAGCCCTTCCGCCCCCGCCGCGCTTTGCTGCGCCGTGCGTGATTGCTGCGTAGTCCTGGCCGGATTGGTGGCGACTCTGGAATTAACCGCGCGATTGGCGTTCGCGGGCGTTGCTTTACTGCCAGCCAGATAAACTATCAGGACGATGCCGAGGAGAAGTCCGCCGCCGAGCAACACGACGAGGCCGCCGATCCCCCACAGCCACCCGCTCGACTTTCGCGCGGGCTGCGCGGCGGGCGGCGGCGCAGCAGATGGCGGCGCGGCAGACTGTGGCGGCGCGTCGAGAGATGCGAGCGGCGCGCCGGGAGCAGCCGCGCGGCGGGTCGTTTCGCCGGAAGCGGGAACGACGTGTCCGCCTTCTTGCGCACTCGCGCCGGGAGTTTGCGCGCTCGCGGCGGGCGCAGCCTGGGATATGGCGGCGGGCGAAGGGTGCGTGACGGAAGTGTTCGGCGTCGCCGCCGCCGCTTGGGCGACGGTAGGCGCGCTCAACGCCGCTTGAAGTTCGCGCGCGAGCGTCGTCGCCTCCGGTTGCCGCGCGTCCACGTCCTTCGCCAGCGCGCGCAGGCAGGCGCTTTCGAGAGCGCGGGGAATGCCCGCGTCGGGCGGCAGCGGCGGGGGCGCTTGCGTCAAATGCTTTGTGACCACACCCGTGATGTTGGCGGCGGTGAACGGCGGCGCGCCCGCCAGCATTTCATAGAGCACCGCGCCGAGACTATAGACATCCGAGCGCGCGTCGAGCGCATCGCCGCGACACTGTTCGGGGGACATGTAGTAGGGCGTGCCCATCAGCGTGCCTGCTTGCGTCAGGGTGGGCACGGCGGCGAGGTCGCGCAGTTTGGCGATGCCGAAGTCAACCACTTTGGCCGTCTCGCGTTCGCCTTCGCCGTCGGGCGGCAGGACGATGATGTTGTCGGGTTTGAGATCGCGGTGCACGATCTGGCGGCGGTGCGCCGCGCCGACCCCGGCGCACACGTCCTGCATCAACGCGACGGCGCGCGCGGGCGAGAGTCTGCCTTCGCTGCGCAAGAGGACGCGCAGCGATACGCCTTCGGCAAGCTCCATCACGATGTAGGCGGGCGCTGCGGCCGACCCGCGCGCTTCGCCGAAATCGTGGATGGAGACGACGTTCGGGTGTCGGAGCATGGCGGCGGCGCGCGCCTCGCGCCGGAAACGCTCGACGGCATCCGCGTCGGCGACGAAACTCTGGTGCAGCACCTTGACGGCCACCTCGTCGCCGATGTGAGTGCGGCGCGCACGGTAGACAGCCCCCATGCCGCCCTCGCCGAGACGCGCGACGAGTTCATACTTGGAGTCGAGCACTTGACCGAGCAGCGGGTCTGGCGGGCAGACTGTGTCGGCGAGCGCGCCGGAGTCTATGAATTCGGTCGGCGTGTTGAAGGAATTCATCGAGAGACCGCAGCCATCACAAAACCGCGCGTCATCTCTTAACTCATGCTGGCACTGCGGACACTTCATCGCCTCTCTCGATCCTCGCGTCTGGCTCTTCGGCGGCTGCTTACCATTACATGTTAGCATTTCCGTCCGCGTCGTGAACGCAAAAACCAGGTAGTCCAGTCGCGCTCGCCGGCCTCTTCTACGTGCGCGACGCGCAGACGTGACTCGACGCGCGCAACAGGAAGATCATCCCCGGTCAGGAGTTCGTCGCCGCGCACAACATCAGAACAGTCTTCGCTCTCGGCGGCTACCTGAACGGCAGTTTCATCACCATCTTCATCAACATCATCATGTTTACGCGCGAGACGATAGAGCAGTCGCAGGCGGAGGCGTTCATGCTGCTCGTCAACACGTTCAAGACCACCACGCTGAGCCTCGTGATGGACGGCGCGATCTTTCCCCCGTCGAGCCGCGCCGCCTCGTCCGAGGCCAAAGCAGATTCGTGAGTTCCCGCCCGTGAACCCCGACGCCCGCCCGATTAATTTATTGCCACAGATATTTTCCGTGTGCTATGTTGGATTTGCTGCGCCACACGCGACAGTGACCGTCCCGCTTTCGCTCTCACCTCACAAACCCGTTCGACCCCTTCCCTTAAACTTCAGGAGATTCTTCCACTATGCGCTTGAGCAAGACCCTCGCCGCAATATTCTTGTGTGCCACGACCCTGACACTGCCGGCCAACGTTGACGCCGCACGCCCCCTGCAAAAACCTCGCGCCAAAACGCAAGCGCCCGCGCCGCAGACCGAGATCACGAAAGAAAAGATCGAAGCCATCGTGGCCGCCGTGCATCAGGCGGCGAAGAAAAAAGATGCCGCCCTCCTCATCTCGTATCTCGCGCCCGACTTGAAATACAAGTTGGAGGGAGGAGGCAGACCGCCCCGCCACATGAATCGCGCGCAGTACGTCGAAACCCTCAGGCGCGTGTTCGAACACGCGCTCGACTACACCTACCTCATCAAAAGTTTGAACATCACGATTGCCCCCGACGGGCAAAGCGCGACGGCGCAGACCGATGTATTCGAGATGATAACTTTTGCACAGGGCACGGCTGCCGCCAACGTCACGAGCACCGCCACCTTCAAGATTTACAAAGGCAAGATTCTGATCGCCTCGATGGACGGCACGATCACATACGTGTAACACGCGCCGCAAGCGACGAGTCACGCAGGTGGAGAGAAGGCAACCGGACATGAAGGTTGCTTCCCACCTGCGGGCTTCTCTCTGCCGCTCTCTATGTATGACAACGGCTGCAAAGTCTTAATGCACCATGATGAAATATACCCGCTCACTTCTGACCGCGCTGCTCCTGTCCTGCCTCGTCTGCGCCTCGGCTTGTACGTGGAAGAAGAAGAATTACGTCCCTCTCGATAAGCGACTCTTACGCGGGACGGGAAAAATATACTTCGTCCCGCTCGGAGACTTCCCCGCCTCCGAAGTGAAAGATTTGGTCGCTTACTACCGGAGAAAATTTAATCTGGCCGTCGAAACTCTGCCCCGCGTCGCACTGAATCCTACGGCGCGCGATACGAGCCGCCAGCAATTGATTGCGGAAGCGACCGTCGCGCTGATGAAGAAGGCGCAGCCCGATCTGGCCGCCGACCCCAAAGCGATCCTCATCGGGTTGACCGACGAGGACATGTACATCGCCCGCTACGATTGGAACTTTACGTTCAGTTGGCGGCAGGAGAAAAAGTTCGCGGTGGTGTCGGCTGCGAGAATGAATCTGGGTTCATGGTTCTTCTCGGAAGAACGAATCAAGAACCGCTTCAGAAAGATGGTCACGAAGAACATCGGCATTCTCTATTACCACTTGCCGATGAGCGACAACCCCGCGAGCGTGCTCTATAAAGACGTGGGCGGCATCTCCGAACTCGATCAGATGGGCGAAGAGTTCTGACCGAACAGATAGATAGAGGCCAGACACAGATAGCCGGAGCCAAACGGGCAGCCGGAGGCCGAAGGCGGCGACGCACGCGTTTGCAAACAACTTTCGCCTGTCGCTTGCCGCTTCGCAGTTGCTATTATCCACGCAATGAGCGTGCAGGCATCTACGGCGAGTTTGCGCCTGATGATCGTGGCGGGCGAGGCGTCGGGCGACGCGCACGCGGCGGCGCTCGTGCGCGCTTTGCGCGAGCAGGCGCCCGAAGTGAGTTTTGAATTTTTCGGTGCGACGCAGAGCCGCATGCGCAACGCCGGAGTCGAGTCCGTCGTGGCGACGGATGATCTGTCGATCACCGGCCTCGTCGAGATCGGGCGCGCTCTCAGGCACTTCTGGCGCGCATATCAAACGCTCAAGCGCGCCGGGCGAGAGCGACAGCCCGACGCCGTCGTTCTCGTTGACTGGCCGGATTTCAATTTGCGCCTCGCGCGCTTCTTCCACCGGCGCGGCACGAGAGTCGTCTATTACATCAGCCCGCAACTCTGGGCTTGGCGCGGTTATCGCGCGGAGAGCATCCGCCGCGACGTTGACCTGTTGCTCGCCATACTCCCCTTCGAGCCCGAGTGGTACGCGGCGCGCGGCATCTCGCACGTAGAGTTCACAGGCCATCCTTTGACGGGCGAAGTGCGCGCGCGTTACGGGCGCGCGGAGTTTTGCCGCCGCCACGGGTTAGACGCCGCGCGCCCCGTCGTCGCGCTCCTGCCCGGCAGCCGCCACAAAGAACTGCTGCGCATACTGCCCCACATGATCGAGGCGGCGCGCATCCTCCATCGCGCGCAACCCGCCGCGCAGTTCGTCGTCGCGCTCGCGCCCGGACGTTCGACGGAGGAAGCGCAGGCGATAATCGACGCCGCGCTCGGCTCCAACCACGCGCAGCTTTCAAACTCTCTTCGCATCACGCGCGACGAGACGCGCGAAGCGCTCGCGGCTTCGAACGCGGCAGCCGTCGCCAGCGGCACGGCCACGCTCGAAGCCGCGCTGCTTCAGACACCGCTCGTCGTCGTCTACAAAGAGTCCTTCCTCAACTGGCACACGCTCGGTCGCCTCATCACGACGGAGCACTACGGCCTCGTCAACCTCGTCGCGGGCGAGCGCATCGCGCCCGAACTCATGCAGAACGATTTCACGGGCGATTCGCTGGCCGCCGAGTTACTAAAACTTCTGGACGCCGACCGTAACGCCGCGACGCGCGAGCGCCTGCGCGCCGTCACGTCGGGACTCGGCGCGGGCGGCGCCTCGCGGCGCGCGGCGCAGGCCATTCTGCGCGCGCTCCGCGCATGGGGAGACGAGAGAAAAGCGGAGCGCCCGTAAAGCCTCAGCGAAACCTTCCATCGTGCAAAATAACGCTTGACAACTTTGATGGCTAATCGTAGTTTGTCGCATCTGCCAACTTAGCATCTACATTGGCGTGCGCCACCGTATCTTTCTAAAGGTAATCCCTTTTGCTTCAGTACGACGCGCTACACTTGATTAACCTGAACTTCGAGGAGAAGACCCCATGAATACTCATACACACATCAGCGTGAAAACTGTCCGCATCGGCCTGATGGCATTGCTCTTAGCCATCCTGTTCGGCGGCGCCAGCACTTTCCGCGTTCAAACAACATCCGCTAACCATCCGGTGCTGGTTGAGGGCAACTGCGACAGTCCCGTTCCGGGCACAACTGTCCTCCCCAATGCCGGTACGTGCGGCGACTACGACGGCGACGGGCGCATCGGCACGGCTGAAGACACAGACGGCGCAGACCGCATCTTCGGCACGCTCACGGCGGCACTCGGCCCCGGCACGGGCGCGGCAGCAGGCACGGGCGCGAACCAGAACGGCCGCATCACCATCGTCAAGTCAGGCCGCTTCGCAGAACAACTGGTGATCGGCTTCCCGGTCAGCGGCATCCCCGGACAGGGTTCGATGACCCCCGGCAACGTTACGATTGAGGCCGCGCCCGGCGTCGAAGCCAACATCGACGCGGTGTTGCAAGGCGATCCGGCGGGTGGCAACAACACGCGCCAGGGTCAACCCGGCATCATCGTCAACATGGTTGACGCCACGCGCGTCGTCCAGCTCCGCAATCTCGTCCTGCGCAACTGGACGGAAGGCATCCGCCACGCCGCCAACGGTCGCTTGCTCATCGACAAGTGCCGTATCGAACACAACATCAATCACGGCGTCCGCACGACGGAAGCCAGCCTGACCGTCATCACCAACTCGCAGATCAACGGGAACGGCTACCGCGTCGGCACGGCCAGCGGCACGGCCGCCCCCGGCAACGGCGTCACCGCCGAGGGCGCGTCGCAGGTGCGCATCTCCGACTCGACCATCGCGCACAACTTCGGCACGGGTATCGCCAACAACACGGGCGGCCCCGGCTTCATCAGCGTCTTTCAGACGGGCGCCTTCTTCAACAACGGCGGCAACACCTCAGGCTCCATCGGCCTGAACAACAACAACGCCCTCGCGCAGTAGCAGCAGCAGCAACAACACGCGCGCCGGCCATCCGGCCTGAACCGCGACACACAAAAAAGGGCGCGGCTTGCGATTGCAAGCCGCGCCCTTTTTCTCTCTGCTAAGAATTGCGCAAGCACGACGACCGCGCCCCGCTACGTCTCGCCTTCCACGCGCGACGCGAGTTCGCGCACCTGCCTTTTGAGTTCTTCAATCTCCGCGCGCATCTGCGGAAGTCTGCCGAAGTGCGCATTCAAGCGTTTGTACTCGTCGAGCGGGCGCACCGGCACGCCCCACACGACCGCGCCCGCGCGCACACGCTTGCCCGGCAGTATCCCTGCCTTCGAGCCGACGACCGCGCCCGCCCCGACGTGCGCATGGTCGCCCATCCCGACCTGCCCGCCGATCACCGCGTCCGACTCGATCACGGTGCTGCCCGAAATTCCCGTCTGCGCCGCGACGACGACGCGCTCGCCGATGCGCACGTTGTGCCCGACCTGCACGAGGTTGTCGAGTTTCGTCCCGCGCCCGATGCGCGT
>DASQDV010000107.1:0-2996 GCA_035633995.1 Pyrinomonadaceae bacterium
CAGCTTGTCCTCCTTCTTGCCGGGCATGAACCCGCGCGTCCCTTTTTCAAAGATGAAGGCGGTGATGCCCTTCGAGCGCATCGCGCGGTCGGTCGAGGCGACGGCCACGCACACGTCGCCGTGTATGGCGTGCGTGATGAAGTTCTTCGAGCCGTTGACGACCCAGCCGCCGTTCCGCTTCACGGCAGTCGTGCGCGTGCCCGATGCGTCGGAACCCGCGCCCGCTTCGGTCAGCCCCCATGCGCCGAGTTTCTCACCACGCGCGAGCGGCACGAGAAACTTCTGCTTCTGTTCCTCCGTGCCGAACATGTAGATGTGGTTCGAGCAGAGCGAATTGTGCGCGGCCACAGAGATGCCGACCGAGCCGTCTACGCGCGAAAGCTCTTCGATGATCGTCGCGTATTCGACGTAGCCCATCGCCGCCCCGCCATACTTTTCGGGGAAGATGACGCCCATCAAACCGAGTTCGGCCAGTTTCGGCAACAACTCGACCGGAAAATGCTGCTGCTCGTCCCATTCCCTGACGTGCGGCGCGATCTCGCCTTCGGCAAATTCGCGCACGCTCATACGCACCTGTCGCTGCTCGTCGTTCAGTTCAAAATCCATGCTCGTTAAAAAGCCCCCGATATTCGCACGCAAAAAAAGACGGACACTGACAGACCTTACCAGCAACTATCCGTCTTCGCGCCGCCGTTCGTCTGACCGAACATTGTACCTTAACTTCGCCGCCGACCCGTACCCGCGCCGCGCGTTTGAGAGGCCGCTTTCGACGCCGTTTTAGATGTTGTTTTGGTCGCTGCTTTCGACGCCGCTTTGGCGTCTCTTTTCTTCGCCGCTTTCGGCTTCAAGCGCGCCACTTCGCCCGGATGCAACAGCCGCCACTTTCCGACCGGCAGCCGTTCGTCCCTGAGCGCGCCGATGGCCGTGCGGCGCAGTTTCAAAACCGAGTGGCCGATGGCGTCGAACATGCGCCTGATCTGTTGATTGCGCCCCTCGTGCAGCACGACTTCAAACCACGCGTTCGTTCCCGTCTCGCCCGTCGGCGTTACCTGCGCGGGCGCGGTTAGCACGCCGTCGTCGAGGCGTATGCCGCGTCTCAGTCGTTCGATGGCCTCTTCCGGCGGCACGCCCTTCACCTTCACCTCGTAAACTTTCGCCACGCCGTTGCGCGCCGCCGTGATGTAATTCGTCAACTCGCCGTCGTTCGTCAGGATCAGCAAACCTTCGGTGTTGAAATCCAGACGCCCGACCGGGTGAAGTCGTCCGAGCGACGCCGGGACGAGTTCGGTCACGAGCGGTCGTTCCTCCGGGTCGGACAAACTCGCCAGGTAACCGCGCGGTTTGTTGAGCAGCACATAGACCTTCTCGCGCGCTTCGAGCAGCGGGTTGATCAGACGCCCGCGCACCTTGATGTGGTCGCGCGCCGGGTCGGCCTTCGTGCCCGCTTCGGTCACGAGTTTGCCGTTGACCGTCACCTCGCCCGCCGCGATCATCTCTTCCGCGTGCCGCCGCGAGGCCAGCCCCGCCGCCGCGATCAATTTTTGCAAACGTTCCTGCATAGATGTTAGATGCTGGATGTTAGCAGAAACAACGAATGTTGGATTTCGATCAGAACTAATATCTGACAACTAACATCCGGCATCTGCCTTTACGCGCCGCCGGTCGCCAGGTCTTCGAAGTCTTCGACGTTCGGCAGTTCGGAGAGATCGCGCAGCCCGAATTGGAGTAGAAATTCCTTCGACGTGCCGTACATCA
Source organism: Pyrinomonadaceae bacterium (assembly GCA_035633995.1). Classification (GTDB taxonomy): domain Bacteria; phylum Acidobacteriota; class Blastocatellia; order Pyrinomonadales; family Pyrinomonadaceae; genus JAIVJZ01. Next base: position 1,756 of record DASQDV010000107.1, read on the forward strand.
TCGGGCGGCCAACCGTCTCCTTGCGGCCTTTGGAGATGATGAGGCGTTTGTCGAGCAGGGTCTTGATGGCCGAAGAGGATTGCACGCCGCGTATCTCCAGAATTTCCGGGACGGTGATCGGCTGTTTGTAGGCGATGACGGCGAGCGTCTCCAACGCGGCGAGCGAGAGTTTGGCCGACGGGCGCGACTTGAGGAAGGCGCGGACGTACTCGTGATTTTCAGGGCGTGTGGCGAACTGCCAGCCGCCCGCCACCTCGCGCAGCATCAAGCCGCCGTTGCGCTCGTTAAACTCCTTCGCCAACTCTTCGACCGCCACCTGCACCCAACCGCGATCTTCTTTGAGCACTTCGGCGAGCGTCTTCGCCGGCAGCGGCTCTTCCGAGACGAAGATCAGCGATTCGATGATCGAGATCAATTCCGACATGCTGCGCGAACCGCCGGGCGCAACGTCGTCGTCGCCCGGAGCCGTGCCGCCTTCGCCGCCCCTCTCCGCCATCTCGCGGCGCATCACGGCGAGTTTCTCCGCCGCGTCTTCGGCGTCTGCATCGTGGATGACTACGTCTTCTTCTTCTTCGTCATCATCGTCATCATCGTCGTCGTCTTCTGCGTCGCCAAAGTCGTTTACGTCGCCTTGCGAATCATAGCTCGCGGCGTCGCCGTCTTGTACTTCGAGGCTAGCCGTGTCGCCCATCACGTCAACGGCCTCGCCGCCTGCGGCTGCGGCGACTGTTCGTTCATCGTCCGGCTCTCGCCCTAAATCTTCTTCTTCTTTACTCATCGCTTTTCTGTCTTCGTTAGCTGTTCACGCGGGCGACGATGTCGCCGAAAGTTGTCTCCTGTGCGAGCACGATCTCGGAGGTGCGGACGATTTCCAGCACCGAGAGGAAGGCGAGGACGAGTTCGCGCCGCGTGCGGGCGCGCTCGAAAAACTGGCGTAAATTGAGTTCGCCCGCCGAGAGGATCATGTTGCGGAGGCGTTCGAGCATCTCGGCCATCGTGATCTCGTCGCGCTCGATCTCCATCAGGACTTCCTGCTTCTTGCGCGCGAGTATTTCCTGAAACACCTTGAGCAGATCGAAGACGCCCGCCGATATTTCCGGATTCGACTTATCGGTCTCAATCGGCGCGCGCACGTAAACCGCCTGCTCGACCGTCGAGCGCGACCAGAGCATCTGCGCGGCGGCCTTGAACTTCTGGTGTTCGAGCAGTTGCTTGATGAGTTCGCTGCGCGGGTCTTCGCC
>DASQDV010000108.1:0-1951 GCA_035633995.1 Pyrinomonadaceae bacterium
CACGAATCACAACGGCGTCTCGGAGGCGGGCGAGCTACACACTTTGCCATTGCTGGGTGTCCGGAGATTGCATCTCAACTACAAGCAATCAAAGAGGACGGACGAGCACGGCAATCGCTTCCGCTACCGCGCGAAAGTGGATGACGGGAGAGATGGTAACGTCGGGCGGTGGGCGTGGGACGTGTTTCTCGTCAACGGCCAATAGCCAACCGGCATCAACTTAAAACTGAAACCGCCCGCCGGTCGCAGCAGACCGGCGGGCGGTTTCAAATATAAAGCGGGCATGCGCCAGCGCCTCTTGGCTACCTGATCTTCTCGTCGCGTTCGATGTTACCGTCGCGGATGGAGATGACGCGGTGTGCGCGGGCGGCGATGTCGGGTTCGTGCGTGACGACGATGATGGTGTTGCCTTCGGAGTGGAGTTTCTCGAAGAGGTTCATGATCTCGATGCTGGTGTGCGAGTCGAGCGCGCCGGTCGGCTCGTCGGCGAGCAGGAGCGACGGGTGATTGACGAGGGCGCGCGCGATGGCGACGCGCTGGCGCTGGCCGCCCGACAGTTCGTTGGGGCGGTGCGTCATGCGGTCGCCGAGTTCGACGGCGCGGAGCGATGCCTGCGCTTTCTCGTGACGCTCGCCCGAACTAATGCCCGCGTAGATGAGCGGGAGTTCGACGTTGTGCAGGGCGGTGGCGCGCGCCAGCAGGTTGAAGGTCTGGAAGACGAAGCCGATCTCTTTGTTGCGGATGCGCGCGAGTTCGTCGTCGTCCATGTCGGAGACGAGTTTCGAGTTGATCCAGTAGCGCCCCTGCGAGGGCGTGTCGAGGCAGCCGATGAGGTTCATCAGCGTTGACTTGCCCGAACCCGAAGGGCCGATGATGGCGACGTACTCGCCGCGCTGCACGTCGAAGGAGACGCCGCGCAGCGCGTGCAACTCCTCCGAACCCATCTGGTAAGTTCTCCAGATGTCGCGCATCGAGATGAGCGCGGCGGGCACGGCATCGTGCGCGAGCAGGTCGCCGTGTTCGAGACGTTGTTCTATCGGCCTGTCAGCCGTCACAATTGCTGCGTTGCTCATAAACTTACTTGCTCTCGCCTGCTTTGCCCTCACCCTCGCCGGGCTTGCGCGTCTGCTTCTTCACGCTCGCGTTCTCTTTCAGCGTGCGCAGCACGCGGCTCGGCCCCGTGATGACTTCCAAGCCTTCTTTGAGTCCGCTCACGACCTCGATGTCCGATTCGCCCGTGATGCCCGTTTCGACTTGCAGGAATTTCACCTTGTTGCCTTCGAGCACGTAGACGCCCTTGATCTCTTTCGGCTTTTCGCCCTGCGCGGTCGGCGCGGGCGACGCGCCGCCCCCGCCCGCGGCGGGCGGGGGCGGCGCTTTCTCGATCACGGCCTGAAGCGGCACGGCGAGCACGTTCTGTTTCGTCTTCGTCGTGATGTTGGCGGTGGCGGTCATGCCGGGGCGCAGGGCGTTGCGCACCTCGTCGGGCATGTTCCTGAGTTCGACGATGACTTTGAACTCTTTTGCCTCCTGCACGTTCACGCGGTTCTGGAGGCCGCCGCCCGTCGCATCGGACTTGCCGACGGCGAGCGGGTTCTTCTGCGTGACGACGCCCTCGACCTCTCTCTCGCCGAGCGCGTCGATCTGGACTTTCGCCTGCTGGCCGACTTCGACGTTGCCGATCTCCGTCTCGTCAACGTTGACTTCGACGTTGATCGTGGACATGTCGGCGATGGTCATCAGGGGCGTGGAAGTTAAATTGGCGAGCGCAAACTGCCCCTGCCGCGCGGGGATGTCGGCGATGACGCCCGTGAGGGGCGACAGTTGCGTGGCCTTTGAGCGCTGGCTCGACTGGCCGCGAAGGAGAGCCTGCTGCTGGCTGACACGCGCCTCGCTCGAAGCGACGCCCGTGCGCGCGCGCTGCACGCCGATCTTCGCGTCGCGCACGGAG
>DASQDV010000109.1:0-4216 GCA_035633995.1 Pyrinomonadaceae bacterium
TGCACGCCGCCGAGAAAATAGATGGGGATGATCGTGCCCGCCCAGCCGGGCGGCGTGTGGCCTTTGATCTTGTGATAGAGGTAAAAGAGCGTCATCAACACGCTGAACAAAAAGACGAGTAGCCCTGCGACCGTGACGAGCCTGAGCGGCACGATGCTGAACGAAGTGATGCCGTCGAGCGCGAGCGACGCCAGTTTTCTGAAAGTGTGTTTCGATTGTCCCGCGCCGCGCCGCCTGACGGTGAAGGGCACGATCTCGGATTTGTAGCCGATGTCCACAAATATGCCGCGCAGGAACAGGTTGTACTCGCGGTATTCGGAGATGGCTTCGATGGCCTTTTGCGAAACGAGGCGATATTCCGAGTGGTGCTTGATGATCTTCGTGCCCATCAGCCGCATCAGGTTGTAGAAGAAACTCGAAGTTGCCTTCTTCAACAGCGAGTCGCCGCGACCTTTGCGCACGCCGTAGACGATGTGCGCGCCCGCCGCGAATTTTTCCAGAAACGTCTCGATGACCTGTTCGTCCTGCTGCAAGTCCGCATCAATCGTGACGACGCAATCGGCGTGTTCCTTGACGCTCAGGAGTCCGGCGAGCAGGGCGTTTTGCGTGCCGACGTTGCGCGCGAGTTTGAGACCTTTGACCCGTGCGTCCTCGCGGTGCAGTTCTTCGACGACCGCCCACGTCGCATCCGCGCTTCCGTCGTCCACGAGATAGACGAAGCTCTCTGCGTCGATTTTTCCGGCGGCTGAAAGATGCCGCAACACTTCGACGAGGCGGCGCGCGGTAGCACTGATGACGAGTTCTTCGTTGAGACAGGGCACGACGATGGCGAGCACGGGCGGGCGTGTGCGCGCGTGTGCGGCGCTCGTCGTCAACAGAGACTCGCCCGCCGTCGCCGCCGTAGCAGCGGCGCGCGCGGGCTTGGTCGTCGTTCCCGTCTCTCCCATCGTCGAACTCAACTGTTATGCAACCTCCGCGCGGCGCTGTGGCTCTACGGTCGAGCGTTCCATTCGCGCGATCAATTCATCGAGGATCAAATGGACGCTTGCGGGCGTGAAAGCCTCGCGCCGCACGCGCCCTGCGGCGACGGTGCGGCGGCGCAAATCCGCGTCGTCGCCGCCGCCACGCGTGAGCAGCTTAGCGAGAGCTGCGACGGCGCGCAACTCCGCCTTGTCGTCAAACGTCACGCCCGCCGCGCCCACGGTCTCCGGCGTCGCCGTGCGGCTGTAGGCAAGCACGGGCACGTCGAACCACATCGCTTCGACGAGCGGCACGCCGAAGCCCTCGTGTTCGCTCAGAGACCAGTATAGGTGCGCCGTGCGGTAGTAGGCCAGCAGTTCGGCGTCCGTGATCTGGCCGGTGACGACGACATGCTCGGTGAGACGGCGCGCACTGATGGTGCGAAGGAGGCGTGCGTAATAAGGATCGGAGGCGCGGCCTTCTCCGGCGATGACGAGACGCGAGTGCGGGTCTAACGCATGATAATAAGCGTATGCTTCGACGAGTTCGTCCTGCCGTTTGTTGGGCGCGATGCGCCCGACGAAAAGCAGGTTGATGCGCCCGTCCTGCAAGCGTCGCATGACGCCCGCGTCGGCGCGCATCTTCCACTTGGCGGGGTCGCAGATGATCGGCAGCACGCCGGGATCGGGGAAGCCGCACGCCGCAAGTTCGCGCGCGTTGTAGGCCGAGTCGCCGACGGAGCAAGCGAAGTGGCGCGCGAGCCGGGGCAGGTGCGCGCGCCCCGTCTCCAACATCCACGCGAAGCCGGGACGATAAGGCGCGTAATATTCGGCGGGCGTGACGTTGTGATAGATCAGACACTTCGCGCCCGCATGTTCGACGGCGAAGGCGGTGAGTGCCGAGCCGATGGAATGATGATAGAGCAGCGCATCGCCGGGACGGACGAGCGCGGCGTCGAACACCAACGCCTCGTGCGCCATGCGTTCGTCGCGCCGCTTGACGAAAATTTCCGACTCGCGCCCGCGCCCGCGCAGGTAATCGCGGATCGCAATCGCCTGATTCGAGATCGCGTCGCCATAGACGATGTCGGGCAGCAGTTGGTGGATCGCGCCGCGTGCGCCGGTCGAGATTTTCGCAACCGCGTCAGCCTCTTTCGCGTGTGCGTCAGCTTCTTTCGCGTGCGGGTTAGCTTCTTGCGCTTGTGCATTAGCTTCTCGCGCGAGCGCGACTGTTTCATACGCGGTTGCGTCGAGCAGTTGTTCGTAGCGCGCGATGACCTCATCCCAGTCGGCGTGTTCTCCGGCGTAGAGTTGACCGCGTGCGCCCGTCGCGGCGAGTTCCGTTTCGTGCGCGGCGGCGACGCGCGCGAACACGGACGCCCATTCGTCTTCCGACGCCGCGAGCCAGCCGCCGCCCGCGCGTTCGACCGCGTTTGCGGTGGCGAGGCATTCGCGGTGCGCGGCGACGGGGCGGCCACAATTCCACGCCTCCATCAGGACGCGCGAGAAACTTTCGTTGCGGCTCGGTTGAAACAGCGCGCGGCAAGCAAAGAGAAGCGCGGCCTTCGTCTCTTCGCCGACGAAGCCGAGATCGTATATGCCGCGCGCTCGTTCGTCGTAAGAATGTGCGCCCGCGCCCGCGAGGACGAGTTTTAGTTTCGTGCGCGGCGCGCGCTCCCTGAAGCGGCGGTAGGCGCGCACGAGCAGCGCAGTGTTTTTCTGTTCGTCCCTGCGGCCGAGATAGAGCACGAAGGGCGTGCCGCCGCGCAACTCGGCGGGGAGCGCGCTGCCGAGTTGCTGATTCGTGAAGGCGACGCGCTCGACGCCCTCGCCGACGACGAGGCCGCGCGCGAAGACGGACGCGCCGTAGAGATGCGCGGCGAGTTCGCGTTCGCCGTCGGAGTTGAAGAGGACGCGGCGCGCGCGGTGAAACAAATCTTCGACGGCGGGGAGGTAGGCCGCAGGTTCGTCGTGCAGGCACGGTTGCAGAAAGGCGCGGTCTGCGACGAGCGGCAAGCCGAGCACCGTCGGCGCGAACATGTACGGGATGAAGATGAACGCTCGGTAATCTTCAACGTGCTCGCGCAGGTGTTCGAGCAGCGCCGCCGAGTTGATGTTTTGCGTGACGAACGTTTCGGCGTCCGTCTCGGAGACGGGGGAGACGCCCGCGCGCAGGTCTGCCTGAGAGAGCGCGAGCAGCTTCGCGTTGACGCGGTCGAAAGCCTCACGGTCGCGCGCGCCGACGGGAAAGCGACGGACGGTGAGATCGTGTTCCTCGAAGATGCCCGGCGGGAGATGATTCGTCGCCCAGTCGTCTTGAAACGAGCGGCAGCAGGTGGTCAAGACCTCGACCTTAAGGCGACCGCGCGCGGCGAGGCGCGTGGCGATCTGAAAGGCTTGCTGCTCGGCTCCGCCCTTCAACTCCGCCCCGAACCAGGGGATGACGATGGCGAGCGGCTTCATGTTTGATCTGGAGCGGCGGGAGGCGACGCTGCCGCGTCGAGTAGAGACTGCAAGCGGCGCACTTCGGCGTCGAGTTCTTCGTGCGCGAGCCGTTGACGGGCGGCGAGCGCGCGCAACTCCTCGCGCAACTCTTCGAGCACGGCCTTCTGCGTCTCGACGATCACGCGCTGTTCCTGAATCAGAAATTCCTGCTGCGCGTCAATCGCGGCCTGCTGCTCGCGCACGAGCGTTTCGGTGATCTGTTGTTGCGCGGTGATGGCCTGAGTCAAATCGGTGAGCGCGGCCTGCGTCTGCGCGGCCTGCGTCTGCGTCTGCGCCTGCAAATCGGCGTGGCCGTTCGACAGGTCAAGCAGCGCGTCCGAGAACATCGCCACCGTCTCGATCACGTCGGCGCTGTGCGAGATGTGGACGACCGCATGCGGCGCGTCGTCGTCCGAAGCGACCGCGCCGTGCGGCACGGCGGGCGCGAAAAACTGGTTGACGTGATCGGCGATGAGTTGTTGCTGCGCCAGCGCGTAAACTTCAAATTGCTGCTGGTGCTGCATGAACACGGGCAGGCGCAGGAGCGCGCGCAGGAGCCGCAGCAGGTAGCCGACGAGGGGCACGCGCGTCAAACGCCGCATCAGGGGCGACGGCAAGCCTTCGAGCCGGACGCGCCCCGCGCCGCCCGCCTGCGCCTCCGCAGACGACCACACGCGCTCGATGATCTCCACTTTGCTCGCACGCCCGCCGCGCAACTCGTCCAACTCGCGCGCCGCTTCCGGGGGAGACGGGCTGCGCCGCAGAATCGCACG
>DASQDV010000110.1:0-7210 GCA_035633995.1 Pyrinomonadaceae bacterium
CGGCGCGCAGGTGGTCTCGATAGCGGACTACTTCGAGTTTGACCGACACGCCGCTCGCGCTAAAGTTGAAGTCTAACTCGTCCGGGTTGTGCGCCCATTTAACCGTCAGCGCCGCGTCGTCTTTGAGAAGTTTGATGAGCGCGCGGATGAGATCAACCAACGAATCGTAGGGCGTGTAAGACACGGTTTCAGCGAGGCTCTGCCCGCCCGCCCGCAGTTCGAACGACATCCAGCCGCATTGCGGGCTGTTGAATGATACTCGCAGATTTTCGCTCATGAGGTCTCAGTCTACCCCACACCTCTCTTGTCCGCCGCGTCGTCGGCTCATTGTGCTTGCGGCGGCGCGTCCCCGCAAGGCGGAGGCGGCGCGGGCGTTTGCTTTGCACGCGCGGCTTGCGCGACAATGCCCGTTCCGTTTGTGTTGCACGTGGTTCACTTAAGGAGACCCAAAACAACTTTTATGCGCTGGTCAAACTTTTTCATCCCGACGCTTCGCGAAGTCCCGGCGGACGCCGAAGTCATCTCGCACCGCCTGCTGCTGCGCGCAGGGATGGTGCGCCAACTCGCCGCAGGGATTTATTCCTACCTCCCGCTCTCATGGCTCGTCATGCGCAAGATCATGCAGGTCATCAGAGAGGAGATGGACGCCATCGGCGGGCAGGAGTTTTTCCTGCCCGCTTTGAACCCGCGCGAAATCTGGGAAGAGACCGGGCGCTGGACTGTGATGGGCGACAACATGTTTCGCCTCAAGGATCGCAAGGGCGCAGACCTCTGCCTCGGCATGACGCACGAAGAAATCTTCACCGGCATCGCACGCCACGAACTGCGCTCCTACAAGCAACTCCCGCAAGTCTGGTATCAGATACAGACGAAGTTTCGCGACGAAGCGCGCCCCAAGTCAGGGGTGCTTCGCGTCCGCCAGTTCATCATGAAGGACGCCTATTCGTTCGACGTTGATCTGGCAGGTCTCGACAAGTCGTTCGAAGACCAGCGCGAGGCATACATCAAAATCTTCACGCGCTGCGGTCTGAAGTTCGTCAGCGTCGAAGCGTCGTCGGGCGCGATGGGCGGCTCGGCCTCGACCGAGTTCATGGTCAAGACCGACGCGGGCGAAGACTTGATCGCAACGTGCGAAGCCTGCGGCTACGCGGCGAATCTGGAGAAGGCCACATCTCGCATCGCGGCGATCACAGATCAAACGGCGACCACCGACGCGCCCGAAGAATTTCCCACGCCCGGCGTCCGCACCATCGAAGATTTGATCGCGTTTCCCGGCGGCGCGGAAGCCTCACGCCAGATCAAGACGCTCGTTTATATCGCCACCGACGAAGCGGGCGAACACTCCCCCGTGCTCGCGCTCCTGCGCGGCGATCATCAACTGCACGAGACGAAACTCTCCGATTCCATCGGCGCAATCGCCGTGCGTCCCGCGCACCCGGAAGAGATACGCGAACTGCTCGGCGCGAGCGCAGGCTCGCTCGGCGCGGTCGGCGCGAAAGAGAAAGCCGGAGCATCGAAACAGCAACTTCGCGTCGTCGCCGACCGCGCGCTCACGGGTCGCACGAACATGACGACCGGCGCGAACAAAGACGACCACCACTTGCGCGGCGTCAACGTCGAGCGCGACATTAAACCTGATAGCTGGGTTGACCTGCGCACGGTCGCGTCGGGCGAAGCGTGTCCCAATTGCGAGGCGGGCACGCTCGAAGTTTCGAAGTCGCTCGAAGTCGGGCACATCTTCAAACTCGGCACGAAGTATTCCGTCTCGATGGGTGCGACGGTGCTCGATCAAAACGGGCGGGAAGTGCCCGTCGTGATGGGCAGCTACGGCATCGGCGTCGAGCGCATCATGGCCGCCGCCATCGAACTCCACCACGACGCGGACGGCATCATCTGGCCGCGCTCGATTGCGCCCTTCGACGTGGTCGTCACCGTCACGAACATCAAGCAGCAGGAGTTGACGGAGGCGGGCGAAAAACTCTACGCGGATTTGCGCCGCGCCGGTCTCGAAGTTTTGCTCGACGACCGCGACGAGCGCGCGGGCGTGAAGTTCAAAGACGCAGACCTCATCGGCATCCCTTACCGCATCACCGTCGGCAAGAAGATCGCTGACTCGACGGTCGAACTCTTCGACCGCGCGACGAAGCAATCAACCGACATCAGGCTCGACGAAGTGGTCGCGCGCGTGCAGCAACTCGCGCTCGCCGGTGTCTCCTGAAGTTCGTCGCAAACTTTATCTTCCTTTGCGCCCTTGCGCCTTTGCGCGAGTCTATTTTTTACGAAAGAAAGTAACTCACGTAAAGGCGCAAGGGCGCGAAGAAGGTTATTTCCAACGCGCCGCCGAGCGCGTCCTAAATTTCGTTTGACATCCGCGCCCGCCTCGTTTACTCTGCACGCGCTTCAACAGTGGAACGTCAGAGGCTCATCGCTCTGCCCGACCTCAAATCAATCAACTGACAATTGTAGAAACGATGTCATGCATAACCCTCGCGTGTAATCTCGTCCTGTTCTAGGCAGAAGTGCGCCACGCATTTTCTCGGGCGCGATCCGTTTCCCGTTAATAAAAGCGTCACGCTTACTGCTCGCAAGTCTTTAACTGCGCGCGAGTGTTGAGATGATCAAAAGTGTGCCCGGCGTGCGAGGCCGTCGTCGGCGTTGCCCTCGTCGTGTCTCTCACGGTTCAACCGGTTCAAAGCAATTCACATACGCTCATTAACTCTCTAAACGAAAGGAACTTACCCCCTTGCTGCCTGACTCAACCATTTCCCCACTCCTCGAAACCGACGCCTTCACCAAACACCTCGGCATGTTCACACACCCGAAGGGGGCGCACCTGACCGAACGCACCGCGCCGCTCGGCGCGTGGCTCGAACAACGCATCGAACTTGGCACGTGGCCTTACAGCCGTTCGCTCGAAACCTCGCCCGCCACCGACGCACGCCTCAGAAGCTCGAACGGAGCGACGGTCGAAGGCGTCAACTTCGGCTCGCAGGATTACCTCGGCCTCGCCTCGCACCACGCGATTCACGACGCCGCCATCCGCGCGCTCTCCGACTACGGCCCGCACAGCGCGGCCTCCGCCATCCTGCAAGGCAACTCCAACCTGTCGCGCTCGCTCGAACACGCGCTCGCCGAACACATGCAGACCGAGCACGTGCTGCTGTTCCCCACCGGCTGGGCTGCTGGCTTCGGCACCATCGTCGGCCTCGTGCGCCCGAACGACCACGTCGTCCTCGATCAAAACTCACACGCCTGTCTCATGCAGGGCGCACGCGCCGCCACCGACAAGCACACCTTCTTCCGCCACAACGACGTGGCGGATGCGCGGCGCAAGCTCTCGAAGATCAGGGCGAAAGATACGGAGAACGCCATCCTCGTCGTTACCGAAGGAATCTTCTCGATGGACTCGGACAGCCCCGACATCTTCGCCTTGCAGGAGACTTGCCGCGAGTTCAACGCCGTGCTGCTCGTTGATGTGGCGCACGACCTCGGCGCGTCAGGCCCGCAGGGGACAGGCCAACTCGGCTTGCAGGGGATGCTCGGCAAAGTCGATCTCGTGATGGGCGCGTTCTCGAAGACGTTCTCCTCCAACGGCGGATTTCTCGCCACGCACTCGGCCTCCGTGCGCCACTTCGTCAGCATCTACGGCGGCTCGCACGCCTTCTCGAACGCCCTCTCGCCCATACAGGCCGGAGTCGTCCGCGAAGCCCTGCGCATCGTCCGCTCGACGGAAGGCGAGAGTTTGCGCGCGCGCTCCGTGCGCAACATACGGCAACTGCGCGCGGCGTTCGAGGCCGAAGGCTTGGAGTGTTACGGGCAGCCTTCGCCCATCGTGCCCGTCGGCGTCGGCGACGAAAGGGTGGCGAAGTTGACCGCCCGCGCGCTCGAAGCGAACGGCCTCATCGCCAACATGGTCGAGTATCCGGCGGTCGCACGCGGGCGCGCTCGCTTCCGCTTTCAGGTCATGGCAACGCACACGCCCGAACACATCGACACGGCCGTCTCGATCTTCCGCCGCTCGCTCGCCGAAGCGCGCCTGCAACTCGCGGAATAACTGAACAGAGAAAGCGCGGAACTCGGAACGGGATAGCGTCAGTTGTCCGTTGTCCCTTGTCAGTTGTTCGTGTGCATCACACAGGGTACTAAAGATGCACTTGAACAACTGACAACGGACGAAGAACACTCTTTCATTCCGCGTTCCGCGCTCATCGTTTCTTCGTCTAGTTCATCACTTCGTTAATGAGCAGCGTGAGCGCGTTGTCTTGCAGCGTCTTGTTGTTTTGGAGTTCGCTGTGGAGGTCGCAGGCGAAGACGCCGTAGGCGATGGGCAGCGGCGTGTTGAAGAAGGGGCTGCGGCGCGGCGCGTCGAGGCGTTCGCCGAGCAGCGAGCGGCGCGTGACGCGCCCGTCGCCCGGTTCGTACATCGCGCGTGTCACCTCACGGCGTTTGATCTTACGCCCCGCCGAGTCGCGCAACTCGCGCGGCTCTGTGAGCGTCTGCAAGCGCCCGCGTTTTTCGTCGCGCAGGATGACGGGCGCGTTCAGAGTCTCTTCGCACTCGCCGCCGAAGGTGTAGAGCATGACGGCGGGCGCATCGGGCGGCGGGGCGGCGTGGGCGTCGAGCGCGGCGTGAAAGCGGCGCGCGCGTTTGAGTACGACCGCAAAGTAGGCGTCGAGTTCGGCGAGCGTGGCGCGGTACGGCTCGCTTTCCTCGTCGCGCACTTTGCCCCGCTCGTAGCGTGCACGAAACTCCGCGTTGTTGATGGGCGACCAGCCGTATTTGCGCCACGTTTCGGGGTCGTAGAAATCGAGCGCGAGTGGCTGTAGGTTTTGATCGAGGAAGCGCACGGCTTCCGGGTGCGGCAGCAGTTGAAAGATCGAGGGGACGGTGACGGCGTCTTCGCGCGAGAGTTTGTTGAAGAGGCGCACGCGGCGGCGCAACCCCTCGTTGATCGAATAGCCTTCGAGCAGCGTGGAGAAGGCTTCCATCGTGCCTTCGTTGGGCGTGCCGAACATGAAGATTTTGTTGATGTGGCGCGCGCCCGCCCAGGTGGGCTGCGGCGCGGCCTCGTCGTCTGCGGGCAAGTCTGCATCGCCGTACATCGCGGCGTAGCGCGAGACGAGGCCGCCCATCGAATGCGCGACGATGTTGAAGCGCAGGTCGGGGCGACCGAGTTTGCGCTTCAACTCCTCGACGCGGCGAACGAGCAGTTGCGCCGACTCGACGTTGTCGCGCCGCCAGTCATAAGGGAAGACGTAGAACGTGTCGCGGTCGCCGTCCGGGGGCGGGTTGTCCCAGTTGCCGTCGCGGTAATTGCCGAAGCGGCGGAGCGCGTTCAAGAGTTCGTAATAGACGTAGATGTCCGGGGCGAGGCGCGCGAGTTTCGCCGTTTCGACGATGCGCTCGGCGACGAGTTCGTCGCGGTTTGCGGCGAGGTCGGGCGTCGTCGGCAAACTCAGGCCGTCGGTCGAGGAACGGAAGGCCGAAGGCCAGACGACTTCGCGCGTGCGCCGGTTCATCAGTTGCGAGCCGAGTATGCCGGGGATGACGATGACGGGGGCTTTGTCTTTGCGCGCGCGCGCCGGGGCGAAGATGCGTTCGAGGTCGGGCGTGCGCCGCGCGCCGCAACCGGGAAGCGTTATCGCGCAGGTGATGATCAAAACGACGGACGCGAAACGCGGAACGCGGAGGTCAGAGTCGCGCGTGACTGTTTTATGATTTCTCATTCCGCGTTCGTCGTTCCGCGTCCGTCGTTCCACTTGCGGTTGATCAGGCTGGCGACGAAGCCCGCGCCGAAGCCGTTGTCTATGTTGACGACCGTGACGTTCGAGGCGCACGAGTTGAGCATGCCGAGAAGCGCGGCCACCCCGCCGAACGACGCGCCGTAGCCCACGCTCGTCGGCACGGCGACGACGGGAACGCCGACCAAGCCCCCTACGACCGAAGGCAGCGCGCCCTCCATCCCCGCCGCGACGACGACGACGCGGAAACCGCGCAGGCGTTCGCGCTCGGCGAGCAGGCGATGAATCCCCGCGACGCCCGCGTCCCAGATGCGCGCCACGCGGTTGCCCATCGCTTCTGCCGTGAGCGCCGCCTCTTCCGCCACAGGGATGTCGCTCGTCCCTGCGGTGACGATGCCGATCTCGCCCGCGCCGAGTTCCGTCCGGTCACGATGTATGCGAATCAGGCGCGCAGATTCGTGCCATTCGGCGTCGGTGGCGACGTTGCGCACCTCGCCGAAGGTGTCGGCGTCCGTGCGCGTGACGAGGACGTTCGGCGCGCGCGCCACGAGCCGTTCGACGATCTCGCAGATTTGCGTGCGCGATTTCCCCGCCCCGAAGACGACTTCGGGGAAACCCTGTCGCGCCGCGCGCGCGTGATCGACGCGCGTGTGCTCGATGTCTTCGAAGTGCAGGTTGGCGAGGCGTTGCGCCGCCTCCGTCGTCGCCAGCGCACCGTCGCGGTGCGCGCAGAGCAGTTCTTCTATTTCGCGTAAATCCATCTGTATCGAATCAATCGCTTTCCTGTGATGTGCGCGCCATTCTAGCATGGCTGAAACATAGTTGGCCGCGCGGCGTAAACGTTCACATCGCCATTTCAAATGCGCGGCAACTTCAACCGAAGAGAGCGGAGGGCGCCTGTGGCACTTTTCATCGAAAGATACTTTGCGATCAGCATGCTCGCGGTCGGCCTCTCACACATTGCGCTGGCGCGCGAGTGGCGCGACTTCTTCCTCTTGTTGAAAGGCACGGGCGTGGCCGGAATCATCATCGCCATGTACACCTTCCCGCTCGGCCTGCTGATCGTGCTCGGCCATAACATCTGGGTGTTTGACTTGCCCGTCATCGTCACCGTCTGCGGCTGGGGCATGACGCTCAAGAGCGCGAGCTACGCGCTTGTTCCCGGCCAGGCCGAGCGCATGATTCCGTCGGGCGAGGACGCCCACCGCAAGTACTTCGCGGGAGGCTTCGTGGCGTTAGCCATCGGCGCGCTTTTGCTTTACCATTCATTTTTCCGCGCGGCGTGAAATTCGCGAATTTCGCGTCCGGTGCGCGGCACGATTTATGGAACTGACGGTCGCCATCACGGGAGCCTCGGGCGCGCCTTACGCGCACCGCACGCTCGTCCACCTGGCGTCGAGCGGCGTGGTCGAGCGCATCAATTTGATCATGTCGGAGGCGGCGCAGATAGTGGCGCGCGTCGAACTCGG
>DASQDV010000111.1:0-7692 GCA_035633995.1 Pyrinomonadaceae bacterium
GCGCCGCGCCTGTCTGCGAGTTTGGGCAGGAAGACGCGAAGCAGCCCGTTGTTTAATTCCGCCGTCGCGCCGCGCACGCGCACAGGCCAGCGCAGCGGGATGGTGCGATTGAAGTTTCCATAACTCCGCTCCGAACATAGATGCGAGATCGAGCCGCGAAGTACGCGCCGCCTCTTTTTGCCGCTGATGCGCAGGTAATTGCTCGTCAGACTGACCTCGATTGACTCGGCGGCGACGCCCGGCAACTCCACCGAGACGCACACCGCCCCTTCGGTCTCGCACAAATCCACCGGCGGCGACCATGCGCCCGGCGCGGCGAGCGAACCGTCGTCTGCCACCTCCTGCAAGGCGGCGAGCAAACGCCCCACGCGATTGCGCAGGCGCTCGATCTCGATCCGCTCCAACCCTATAACTCGTCCGACGTTTCTCATCTCTATTTAAGTGGCACGTGGCAAGTGACGGGATGGAAGACAAGTTCCGTGTTTTAACTTGTCACTCGTTACTCGTCGCTTGTCACTGCCTTCAAGCTCTTTTCGTCGCCGCGCCGCTGCCGCTCTGGCGCGAGCGGACAAGTGTTTTCAGTTCGTGCATGAACTCGGTCACGTCCTCGAATTCGAGATAGACGGAGGCGAAGCGCACGTAAGCCACCTTGTCGAGTTCCTTGAGGCGGCGCATGATCATCTCGCCGATCTTGCTCGTCGGGCGTTCGCGCTCCGGCGACTCCTGTACGTACTTCTCGATCTGGTTGACGATGCCGTCGAGTTTCGACGAGGGTACGGGACGTTTTTCGCAGGCGCGAAGCAGTCCGGCCATGATCTTCGTGCGGTCGAACGGCTCGCGCCGCCCGTCCTTCTTGATGACCATGTAGGGGATTTCGTCAATGCGCTCGTAGGACGTAAAGCGCCGCTCGCACTTGAGACATTCGCGCCGCCGCCGGATGGCGTCGCCCTCGCGCGACTCGCGCGAGTCAACCACCTTGTCTTCGAGGTATCCGCAGAAAGGACATTTCATAGACACTCCGTTTCACAAACCGTCAGGGGAAAGTTAAGGCCGGAAGGCACGCCCGCCGCAGTAGCCGCGCGCCCGACCTCGCTCGATAGTTTGCCCTTGTTCGTCCACACAGTTGATTTCAAAACCACGCCTGCCAACTCAACGCACTGCGCCTTTAGTTTTAACTTTGCGCCTCCAGCGTGAAATGCTTTTTCTCGTTGGAGGCGCAAAGAAGGAAAACCGCAAGGCGCAAAGAAGTAAAGACCAAAAGGCGCGAGCAGGGATTTCGTCGCCCGCTTTTAAGTCTCCGCGCTCGCGCGCCGCGCCAGAGTTGCGTCGGCTTCGTCGCGCCGTTCGTCAACGCGCGTTTCCGTCGTCGCCAGACTGCGCAGGCGTTCGAGGCTTACGTCGCTGCGCAGGAAATAGTAGAGGCCGAAGACGACGGCGGGCGCGAAGACGACGAGGTGCAGCACGATTGAGATGGCGGCGGCCTCTTCGCGCGGGATGCCGAGAAAAATCAGGCCGGCGGCGGTTGCGGCGTGAAACGCCCCGGCTGCGCCGCCCGGCGTCGGGACGAGCGAGCCGACGAGCGCCCAGCCGAGCACAAAGAGCGTCTCCGTCGCGCCGAACGGCAACCCGAACGCGCGCAGCACCAGCCAGTTCGCCACCGCGATGATGCCCCACAAAAGCGCGGTCAACCCGACCGTCACGGCGAGTTCGCGCGCCGAGACGAGCACGCTCAGCGCGCCCGCCACCTGTTCGAGCAGATGCGTCAACAGTTTGCCCGCGCGTTTGACGAGTCCCGGCGCGCGCTCGAATTTCGCCGCCAGCCAATCGATCACCTGTCGCGAATATCGTTTGAAGACCACGAGCGCAAAGACGCCTATGGCCGCCGCGACGAGCAGGAGTATTCCCGCCTGCCTGACGCGCGCGTAAGCCGCCGCGTCGCCCCCGCCCGGCGCGCGAAACCAGATCAAATTAACCGCGAAGAGCACGACGACGGCGACCATGTCGTAGATGCGTTCGACGCCGATGGTGACGAACGCCGCCGACGGGCGCACGCGCGGGTCGCGCAAGGGCAGAAACGTCGGGCGCACCACTTCGCCCGCCCGCCCGATCAAAAAGACCGCGCTGAATCCGATGGTCGTCGCCGCGAACAGTTCGCGCAAACTCGATTCCGTGAGCGGCGCGAGCAGTGCACGCCACCGCAAAGCGCGCACAAAGTAGGTCGCCCAGACGATGACGACCGAGAGCGCGATCAGACGCCAATCCGAGCGCCCGATGGCCGCGCCGACGCTTGCCCAATCCAACCCGCGCCCGAACCACCACAGGACGGCGGCGGCAACGAGAGTTAAAATGATAAATTTGAGATAACGGCGCAAATCAGGGCTTCCCCGCGACGATTTCCTTGCCGGACGATTGCGCTGCCGATGCGCGTCTCTTGACCTTCCGGCGCTGACCAACCACAATATGTTGGGTGGCAGGTTAAGGCTACAGTATTCAGGATCAAGGCGCAAGAAGCGACGCCGGAGGGCGGGCGTCTCCCGCCGGAGGGGGACGGCAAGGCGTCCGGCGGCGGAAGCGCCCGCGCGGTCTGCACGCGCGACGGGCACTAACGGGCGGCGAAGTTTACTTTTCCGGCTGTTTCACCCAAACGCCCGCTGCCCGCCCTTTACTGCTTTTACGCCCTTGTTTTACGGGGAACTTTCCTTTTCCGCCCGTCGTAAACGGGTACGGCAATCAAGTTCTCTGCCGCCAATGGGATCAATTCCGATTCGCGGCGGGAGGCGGAAAGGGCGTCCGTAAGTGTTGGGAGCTGCAAAGGCTTTGACGGTCAACGACGGTGCCGAACTGGTCAGGAGATGTCGCGCGGGCGATGGCGCGGCGTGGGAGGAGATCGTGTCTCTCTATTCCCGCCGCATCTACAATCTCGCCTACCGCTTCACCTCGCGCACCGATGCCGCAGAGGATTTGACGCAGGAAGTTTTCGTCCGCGTCTATCGCTCGCTCGAACAGTACGACCCCAAGCAGGGCGACTTGCAGAACTGGCTCATGCGTCTGGCGCGCAACCTCGTCATTGACGACTACCGCAAGCGCCAGCGCGCCCCGCAGGATTCGCAGGGCGAAGACCTCGAAGGCCACACCTATCACCTGCGCTCCGCCAATTCTTCGCCGCACGTGGACATGGAGCGGCGCGAACTGGGCGAGCAGGTGCAGGCCGGAATTGACAAACTCGCGCCCGACCTTCGCACCTGCGTCATCCTGCGCGACATAGAAGAGTTGAGCTACCAGGAGATTGTTGATCTTTTACAGATTCCCGAAGGCACTGTGAAGTCGCGCATCAATCGCGGGCGAATAGAGCTGGCGAAAATCCTGCGCCGGATGCGCGTCGTTGCGATGAGCGACGCTTAAAAGTTGAAATTTGGATTTTCAGTCACGCGCGCACGCGTTTGGGAAGCCGTGCGACGCGTCAGGAAGTTGAAAATACAAGGAAGGGTGAAACGAGAAAAAAAGATGCTGTGCGCTGAATTTGAAGATCGACTGACCGATTACCTCGATGGACTGCTCGACACGCAGACGCAGATCGCGTTCAACGGGCACGCCCTCCGGTGTCCCGTCTGCCACGATCTTTTAAGCGAAGTCAAAAACACTCTGCGCGTCTGCCTGACGGCGCCCGTGCCCGCGCCCTCCGCGAGCCTCGACGCGCGCATCCTGATGCAGACCGCGCCGGAGTCGGCGATGACGTGCGACGAGTTTGAAGATTACCTGACCGATTACCTCGACGGCTTTTTGCCCGCCACGCTCTACCATCGCTGGGAGCGGCACGCCGCGCTCTGCGGTCGCTGCACGAACCTGCCCGGCGAAGTCGTGCGCTCCATCGGCGCGTGCTACACCTACATCAACGAGGAACGCCCCGTGCCCGCCGCGCTGCACGCACGCATACTGCAAGCCACGCTCGGCACGACCGAGGCGGAGCAACTTCGCGCGCCGCTCTCGGCACGCCTCGCCGAAATGGTGCGCGGCTGGCTCGACGCCATCGTCTCGCCGCAACTCGCAACGGTCGCCACCATGCTCCTCGTCGCCGTCCTCGTCGGCACGAGCACGCTCTCGGACGACGGCTCAATCGGCGGCATGTATCGCGCGAGCTTGCGCTTTGCATCGAGAACTTATGAGCGGGGCGCGAACCTGCCTGTCGGTCGCGCCGTGATGTCGGGAGATTTGAAGAAGGTGGCCGGGAGTCTGGAAAATCTTCTCGGCTCGCCCGCGCAAAACGAGAAAGAGGCCGGGCAGCAGAACACGCAGCCCGCCGCGAACGGAGCAAAAGCGCCGGAGCAACAGAACGGGGCGCAAAAGCGTTAGGCCGGAACGTCAGGACGCGCGCGTTACGACGCGTCGTTGAAACTGCCGGGCGAAGTAGTTATCAAATAACCGGAATTGGTTTTAGTTGCGGCAACGGAAAGCAGCACAGAGAAGTTGATGAACTGTTCTTACCACAACATGAACGCGGCGGTCGTGCAGTGCAGTCGTTGCGCGCGGCCTCTGTGTCCGGCGTGCGACCATCGCATACGCGGGTTTCCGTATTGCCAGGACTGCATCGTCGCGGGCGTGGAACTCTTGCAGCAGCAACCGGCGTGGCTCGACGCGCCGCACCAGATACGCCGACGCACCTCCAAGTGGGTGGCGACGCTGTTGTCGCTCATCGTGCCCGGACTCGGCGCGGCCTACAACGGGCAGACCTCGAAGGCGCTCGTGCATTTCGCGCTCTTTGCGAGTTGCTGGCAGATGGCGGCGGTGACGAATGCCGTCATGTTCTTCGTGCTCGGCGCGCTCGGCGTCTGGCTCTTTGCGGCGGTTGACGCTTACCGCACGGCGCAACTCATCAGCGCGGGGCTGATGCCCAACGCCGAATCCGACCCGATTGCTCGCCGTCTCTACGGACACCCGCTCGCATGGGCGATTGTTTTGATCGCGCTCGGCTCGATCTTCTTGATACACACTTTGTTCGGCGTGCAGTTCCCCGTGCGCCAGTTGCTCCCCGTCGCGCTCGTCGTGCTCGGCGCATACATGCTCTTCGATTTCCTGCGTTCGCGCCGCGACGCAAACGCGTTCGACGCACTGAACCAGCCGCCCACCTTCATGGGCAACTCCGCGCCGCTCGACATGACGCGCTTCAGCACGGGCGAACTCAACTCGCAATTGAGCGCCGGACGTAAGACGGGCGCGTCGTGGCCGTTCGACCCGCGCGCTTGAAAGTTTTTGACGCCGACGCGCACGCCCTGAGCGTGCGCGTCTCGCCACGCGGCGAAGTTCTTTGTTATGATGGCAGGCGTCGGGCGGGCAAGTTACCATCGCCACAGCCGCCGCCGCAGTAGCAGCAGCAGGTACGGGAAGAATTAGCACGAGGGAGATTTAGACAATGACGACATTACTCGCAACGTTCGGTCGGTGGGGCGGCATCCTGACGCTCATCGCGCTTCTCATCGTTCTGGTCAAACAACTCATCGCCCTCGTCGCCTTCCTGATGGTCGCGCTCAAGATCGCCATCGTCATCGCCTTCGTCGTGGTGTTTCTGCTGATCATACTCGCCATGCTTCGCGCGCGCGGGCAGCGCCGCCGCGAGACGGGAGATTAGACCGCTCGCCGCGTCGGTTTGTGCGACTGAAAAATGGCTCGGTTCGAAGTTGCCGGATGCAACTTCGAACCGGGCTTTCGTCTTTGGTTAAAGGATTTTCTCAGGTTTCGGCGGTTGCAATCGCTCGGCGGGGTGTGATAGGGTGCTGCCCCTTAAGCAGATCAAGCGGCTCGCCTCGTGGTTAGATTTCAACCAACCGGGCTGCCAACTGCCTGATCAGGCAGGTTCAAACCTAATACAAGAAGCCCCCAACTGTGGTTTCATACGCACCGTCGCCGACTTCGGTTTTGACAGTGCCTTTCGCGCTCATCTGCGCTGTTCCCTGTGTGTTTTACGCGCAGATTAGTGATAAAGGAGCACATCCTCCCGATGACCAGAGACGACCGGCGGAACGCAGTTATCGTCGCCCTCACCTCTCGCTCGCGCTCTAAAATTCGCCGCATCAGCATTCTTAAACGCTGGCTCAAAGCCGCGACCGCCCTGCTCTGCCTCGTCCTGTGCGCCGCGCTCTACGGCCTCTACGGCATGTTCCGCGACGCGCAGCACTTGAAGATCGAACAGGAAAATTCGCGCCTGCGCGTGGAGAACGAAAAACAGCGTCGGCAACTCGAAAAACTGGAAAACCGCGTGGACGCCATCGAAGACACTTCGCGCCGCATCGCGGAAATTTCCGGCGCGCCCTCCGTGCAGGGCGAGGCTGAAACGAAGCCGGAAGGCACGAGCGAGCGCGGCGCGGGCGGCCCGTTAGTTGAGATGGACGCGGCGGCCATCGCGCAGGTCGAGGCGCGCGCCCTCCAACTCGAACAGGAACTCCGCGCCTACGAATCGGCCTTGCGCGAACTGGCGCGCATCCCTTCAATCTGGCCGGTGGCGGGCGGCGAGGCGAGCGATAGTTTCGGCGGGCGGCGCGACCCTTTCGGCGGCGGCTCGTCTGAATTTCACTCCGGCCAGGACATCTCGGCCGAGCGCGGCACGCCTGTCTTCGCCGCCGGAATCGGCACGGTCAAGTTTGCGGGCACGCAAGGGGGCTACGGCCAGATCGTCATCGTCGATCATGGCGACGGGCTGACGACGCGCTACGGCCACCTCTCGAAGATTGAAGTCACTGCGGGGCAAGAACTTGCGCGCGGCGCGCAGATCGGGCGCGTCGGCTCGACGGGTCGCTCGACGGGGCCGCATCTCCACTACGAGGTGCGCATCAACGAAGAACCCGTCAACCCGCGCAACTATCTGCCCGCGCCGGAACGCACGAGCTACGCGGCGACGTGCGCGCAACCGTAAATGTTACAAATCGGTGTATTTTTCGCTTGACAGTTTTGACGGCTTCGCTTAGTATGCGCCGTCGTTTGAGACGGAACGAGCACCAAACTCGTTCCCTATGTTAGTGTTAGAAGTACTGAAATGATTTTCGTTAGTCTCCCGCTCCGTCCGTATGTGGTGAAGAACGCGCTTTAGACGCCTGTTCGCCATGTGCGGATTTTTTGTTGTCATGTAGTTCCAACGGCGGCGTTCGCTCAAACGCTTCCGGCTCATGAGAGTGTTAACCCACCGGCACGAGAACAAAGCAAAAGTTGTTTTTGTACCGTTTCACCCGAATCGTTAGGAGGATTCGTTAGCTATGCCTAGAATTACCGGTAAGGTCAAGTGGTTCAACAACGCGAAGGGCTACGGTTTCATCGAACAGCCCGGCTCGTCAGACATCTTCGTTCACTACAGCGCCATTCAGGGCGACGGCTTCAAGACCCTCGAAGAAGGTCAGGAAGTCGAGTTCGAGGTGACGCAAGGCCCCAAAGGCCCGCAAGCCGAAAAAGTGACCAAGGTGTAATCTCCCCCTACTAAAGCTTCCGCTTAGGAAAGCCACTGACCGCTTCCGGTCTCTAGAGAGCCGGGAAGCGTTGGGACAAGCCCGAAGGATTCGAACAGAGTTCCCACAGGCAAAAATTCGACGGCGCGCTCTTGGAATTATCCAAAAGCGCGCCGTCGAATTTTTGCCTGCGGGAACTCTGTTCGAGTCCTTCGGGCTTGTCCCAACGCTTCCCGGCTCTCTAGAGACCGGAAGCGGTCAGTGG
>DASQDV010000112.1:0-3492 GCA_035633995.1 Pyrinomonadaceae bacterium
GAGCCGGAATATGTTGACCGCAAAATGACCCTCCTCGTGATCGAAGACGACGAGAATATTTCGACCGCGATCACCGAATATTTCTCGAAAACCGGCTATAACGTCAGAAGCGCGGCGGACGGCGTGGCCGGTGTCGAGTCGGCCTTGCAGGATCAGCCCGACGCGATCATCCTCGACCTGATGCTGCCGAAAATGGACGGCCTCGCCGTCTGTCGAGAACTCAGGGAGAAGGCTCCTTCCATCCCGATCCTGATGCTCACGGCCAAGGACGACGTGGTGGACAAAGTGCTCGGTTTGGAGATGGGCGCGGACGATTACATCACCAAGCCCTTCAATTTGCGCGAACTCGACGCGCGCATCAAGAGCGTGCTGCGGCGCGTGCAAATCGCTTCGCGCAGCCAGAGCGCGGGCGACGAATCGCTCATCACGCGCGGCAAACTTCGCATCGACCCGGCCAAACGCGAAGTGACGGTCGGCGAACGCCCCGTCGAACTGACCCCGAAAGAATTCGAACTGCTGCGGCTCTTTGCCTCAAACCCAGGCCGCGTCTTTCCGCGAAAGTACCTTCTGGAGAAGATTTGGGACTACTCCTACGAAGGCTACGACCGCACCATTGACTCGCATATCAACCGCCTGCGAGCCAAGATCGAAGATAACCCCGAAAACCCGCAGATGGTTCTCACCGTGTGGGGCATCGGTTACAAGTTCAGCGACGAGCAGAGGTAAACGCCTGCCGCTCGCCGCCGCTCCCGTCAGGTTCACGCCAACATTGCTGCCGAGGCCAAACTACAGCAAGGCCGATCAGCATTCACCAACTAAAAATCTTTAGCACGCAGCCGGAGCCGACGCGCCCGGACGTTTTCCCGTCGCCCCTCTCCCACCACCCGAGGGCATCCCGGACGCTCGACTGCCGCGAGAACTCAAGCGCGCGGGTCACACAAAGAGCGTCCCGCCCGACTTCCCGAATTAAGGTTGAAAGCCATGCGCAATCTCGATAAAAATTTTCCCCGCCGCACACGCGCCGGCGTCGCGGGCGTTTCGCTCGGCCTCATCGTCGCCGTCTGCCCGCTCGTCGTCCCGCAGGCGCAACGCACGAAAGAATCGGGCGTCAACGTCACTGGCGTTTCCTCGCGAACCGAGGCGGGCGGCAACGCCGTCGTCTCAATCGCCGCCGACGCGCCGCTGACGCGCGCGCAGACGTGGCAGGACGGCGAAGGCTTTCACGTCGTCGTCTACAAGGGGCAGGGCAATTTGCGCGGGGTGCCGCGCGGCGTGAAGGTGCGGCGCGTGGGCGAGTCTCTGGAATTCGTCGTGCCGCTCAAGCCCGGCGGCAGCGTCTATGTCCAGCCGCGCTTCAACAACCTCGACCTCGTCGTCAACGGCGGCATACAGGCCGGGGCGAGCGGCGCAGACGAGGGGCGTGAGAACCGGCAGGAGCAAACCGAACGCGCCGCCGAACGCAGGCAGAACGAACAGGCCGAGCGCGCGTCGGCGAAGCAACGCGCGCAGGCGGGCAACGCGTCGTCGGCGTCCGGCGGTCAGGCCGCAGAATCGGTCGTCGCCCTGCGAAACGACAAGGCGAAACCGAGTCTGACGCCTCTGCTCGCGCCGCCCGCCGCTTTGAAATTCTCGACGCCGCCGAACGCTCCGCAAACCGCGCCCGCGAACCAGGCGAACAACGGCAACGCCGCCGCAGCGCCCGTCGCCGCGAGCGGCACTACGGCGTCGAACCAGACGCAAGGCGCAACTCCTGCCGCGACGCCCGAGGCGATTGCGCAAAACGCGCCGCCCGCCTCGATGCAGGTGCAAATTTCGCAGCCGGGCGAGGGCAGTTCGATGAAGCGTATGCTCGTCGTGCTGTCGGTCTGCTTCTCGACCGGCCTCGCCGCCTTCATGTTCATCTTCCTGCGCTCGCGCCGCAAGACTACGACTTCGGACGACGCCCAGGGCGAGAGCGGCAAGACGAAGGAACCGACGGGCGCGGTTATCGAATTCGAGGGCGAATCGCAGGTCGTGGAACAGCGCAAGGGCGACCGACGCAAAGACACGCGCCGCGCCGAAGACAAGCAGGCGCTCGCGCAACTCTCTTCAACTCAGAGCCTTGAGAAAGCGGAGCGCAAGCCGTCAGTGCCCGTGAACGCGCACGTCCCGGCGGTGCTCTACGGCGCGTACCAGATTGATCAGGAAGTGGAGAAACTCGTCGCGGGGCAGCCGCACAGCATCGAGGTTCTGGCCTCGCGCGCCACAGACGACCGCCGCGCCATCGAAGCCTCTCTGCTCAAGGCGCTTCATTCAAACACGCTCGGACAGCCGGAACGCGAGCGCGCACGCACGGCGCTCGAAGAATACGGTTTCGTCGCGCGGCACAGCGCGGCGGTGTTGCTCGCCTCCGATGCTTACGAGCGTTCTTCGGCGGCGCGCGCGCTTGGCGCGATGCGTTCACGCGCCTCGCTGCCGTTTCTGCTCGAAGCCCTCTACGACGGCGAGCAGGCCGTCTGCACCGAAGCCGTCAAGAGTCTCGGCGCGCTTGGCTTGCCCTCGGCCATCGGCGCGCTGCTCGACATGGCGCGG
Source organism: Pyrinomonadaceae bacterium (assembly GCA_035633995.1). GTDB lineage: Bacteria > Acidobacteriota > Blastocatellia > Pyrinomonadales > Pyrinomonadaceae > JAIVJZ01. The sequence continues at coordinate 2,572 of DASQDV010000112.1, forward strand.
CGTCACCCGGAGTTGCCGCCCGCGCTGCTCGGCCACGCCCTGAGCGCGTGCTCGGTTGATTGTCTGGAATTGGAAGCGGGCGCGGACGGCAACTCGTTCGCACTGCCCGCCATCGACCCGTTCACGGGCGAGATCAGGGGACTTGAACCCGTCGCGGCGGTCGAGCAACTGCCCGAATGGATGGAAGACGAAACTCTGGCCGACGCGCTCGAACGTCTCGACAGCGCGGACGTGGAAGCGCGCGTCGCATCGGCGCAGCAACTCGCGCAGTTTCAGGTGCAGCGTTCGGTGGAAGCCCTCACGTCTCTGGCCGCGCACGACCGCGATTCGGCGGTGCGCGCGGCAGCCGTGACGAGCCTCGGCAACATCGGGCACGAATCGGTCTTCGCGTCCGTGTTGATCTCTATGGCGGACGAGGCGCGCGAAGTTCGCGCGGCGGCGGCGCGTGCTCTGTCGCGTCTGAGTTTCGACCGCGCGGACGCTTACGTGCGCGTGCTTGAAACCGCCGACGCGGAGACGCTCCGGCATCTGGCGTCGGCATGCGTCGGCGCGGGGCTGGCGAAGCAGGCTCTGAGCCGTCTGGCGAGCGACGACCGGCGGCAGGCTTATGAAGCCTTCTCGCTGCTGTCGCTGGTGGCGCGGGGCGGCCAGTCGGACTTGATCTTGAAAGTGGTCGAGGAGCATGAGGACTTGAGCATCCGGCTCGCGGCCTCGCGTCTGCTCGGCCTGATGGGCGACCCGCAGCTCGACGCCGCCCTGCGCCGCATCGCGCTCGGCGCGAACGCGCCGGACAAGTTGCGCACGGCCATCCTCGAAGCCATCTATCGCGGCGAGATGCAGGGCACGGCTCAGACGGTCGTGGAAGCGAATTGATGATGACAAGAGCGCGCCGCCTATAGCATAATGCCGCGTTACGCGCAG
>DASQDV010000113.1:0-2836 GCA_035633995.1 Pyrinomonadaceae bacterium
GATGATGGCGTTCGCGTTCAGTTCAGTGGCATGCTGAACCATGATCTCGAACGCCTCGCGGCGCGTCAGCTCGCAGAGGTTCGTCCACGCGGTGATGTTGCCGCCGACCATCGAATTGAAGACCGCGCCGATGTTGACGAAAAGGTTGCGCGAGCGCACGACGATGCCGCGCACAATCCCGAGATTTCGCGTGACGCGAAAGCCCGGAAGTTCGAACGCGGTCGTGACCATGTGCGGCGAGACGGAGTAGCGTCGTTCGCTGATCTCGTAGGGTGCGCGTGTTTGGAGGGGGTCGTTATTCATATTTTGAAGCCTGTTTCGTGAACGCGGAAGGGAAACTGTCAAACGCCGAAGAGAGACGGTTGCGAGCTTTCACTGTCGTTGGCGTCCTTGCCGCCGTCGCGCGCCTCTTCCGGCGTCCAGCGATAGCGACCGAGATCGCAACGGTCGCGCGCGTTGAACTCGATGCCCTCGGCTTCGAGCATGCGCTGCTGCTTGTGCAAAGGCAGCAGGACGCGCCCCGTCGAACACGCCCCCTGCGCGTTGATGACGCGATGCCAGGGGACTGTGTCGTCCGCCGCGTGCATGACGAAGCCGACGGTGCGCGCCGTGTAACCTTCGCCGAGAATTTCCGCGAGTTGCCCGTAGGTCATCACGTGACCCGCAGGTATCCGGCGCACGATCTCGAAGACGCGCTCGTTGTAGCCCGGCTCGTTGATGATCGAGGGGTCGGCGGTCGGAGTCTTCAAGTCTCGTCCGCCGTCGCCGCGTTTCTGTTTAGTGTCCATATTTGATTTTGTGACCAGCGTTTCCTACCAGTCCGGCCATGCTCGCGCCACCATGCGCGCCACTCTTCTATCGCGCGTGCGCGTTCGGCCTGCGAAGCCGCAGGCTGGAAACTGAGTCAGGTGCCGGTGGCATCGCGCAAGCACATCTCGGCCAGAAAGCGCGTGCGCAGGTCGTCGCTTGCCAGCAACTCGATGAGGCGCGGGATAGAGAGCCGCGCGAAGCGTGCGCGTTCGGCGGCGAAGATTTTTCGTTTCTCGCTGGGCTGGTTCATCGCGTGCGCTTAGATGCGTTCGAGTTCGGGCACGGTGCGTGCGGTCTGCCGGTCGCCCGTGTTGAGCGTGGTCTTCGGCTCGATGAGCACGACGTGGACTTCTTCTTCGGCGACCGGCATATGCTCGACGCCTCTGGGGATAATCGCAAACTCGCCTTCGGCCAGTTGCAAATCACGATCCCGCAACTTGATCGTCAGATATCCTTTGACGACGAGAAACAGTTCGTCCTCCGCGTCGTGCTGGTGCCAGAGGAATTCGCCTGTGAACTTCACCAGCTTGACGTAGGCGTCGTTGACCTCGCCCACGATCTTCGGTTTCCAGTGCTCGTCGAAAAGTTTGAACTTGTCGTTCAGGTTTACTACGTCCATACGCCGCTCCTTACATAGACTTCAGCCGCGAACTCGTTGCCGCTCAAACGTGCGTGCGCAGGACGGCGCGTGCCGGTGCGCCGTCGCCGCTGCCCGCCGCGATCTTCAAAGGCAGGCAGATGAGTTCGTAGACGCCCGCCGCCACCTCGCGCAAGTCCAGCCCTTCGACGATGACGACTCCTGCCGAGAGCAACGTCGTGTGTGTCTCGAAAGTTTCCGATTTGAATTTTTCGATGGACAAATAATCTATGCCGACGAGCCGCACGCCGCGCGCGACGAGCGCACGCGCGCCGTCGCGCGTGAGGTGCGTAAAGTCTTCGCGGAAAGTTTTGCCGTCGCCGCGCCAGAAAGCGGAGTTGCGCGTTTTGAAGAGGACGCGCGCCGTGCCTTCCGGGACGTGGGCGGCGACGTGGCTCGCGTCAATGGCCTCGACCGTCTCCGGCAACTCCACTACGCGCGCTTCGCCGATGAGCACTTCGAGCGGCAACGTGGAGACTTTCGGCGCACCCTCGATAAAATGCGCCGGGGCATCGACGTGCGTGGCGGTGTGCGCGCCCATGTGGAGCAGCGTGACGTTGGCCGCGTCGCCGCGAGCCATCGCCGCCCACGCGTTGATCTCGATGCCGGGGTCGCCCGGATAAGTCGGCGTCGTCTCCGGTGAGATGGCAACGCTGATGTCGTAGATAGGCATTCGTTTGAGTGACAAGCGACGGGTAACAGGTGACAGGTTAGAGCAGCTTGGATTTCGCCGGATGCCGCTCTTTGCTCTTTACGCATTGCATGTTAATGGCAGCTTTCGAGGGCTGTCAACGCGGGGCTGATTTAATGGCGGTTGACCTGTTGCGGCGTTGTTTATCGTGAGCTAGCATCTCTTTGATGATGACCTGCGGCGCGTGGCCGCAGGGATTTGAGGCGGACGGAGGATCGAGACATTTCAGACATTGTGAAACGAGAGGGCGCACCGCGCGTGGCGGCGTCGAGTTATTTGAACTCGGCTCCGCTCATCTGGAGTTTTGCGCGTGGCGCGCGGGCGCGCGAGGTGGCGCTCTTGACGGACACGGCTCCGGCGCGTTGCGGCGACATGCTGGCGCGCGGCGAGGTCGAGGCGGCGCTCGTGCCCGTTATCGAATATCAACGCTTGCCGGAAGTGGCCGTCGTGCCCGGCGTGTGCGAGGGCGCGCGACGCGCCGTGCGCAGCGTCGTGCTGGTCACACGCTGCGAGGATTTGAAAGATGTGCGGACGCTCGCGCTCGACGAGTCTTCGCGCACCTCAGCCGCACTCGTGCAGATCATCTTTCGCGAGTTCGTGGGGCGCGAAGTCTCGACCGCGCCCGCTTCGCCGGACGTGCGCGAGATGCTCGCCGCGCACGACGCCGCGCTCATCATCGGCGACCCGGCGATGACGTT
>DASQDV010000114.1:0-7047 GCA_035633995.1 Pyrinomonadaceae bacterium
CGCCCGCCGCGAGCGTGCCGAGGTTAAAGACGATCTCGCTCGCGTTGATTTGCGGTTCGACGGCGCGCGCCGTCGCGGGCGGCAAGGTAAGCTGCGCCGTGCCCGCCGCGTAATGGAACGAGTGCGGGAGGAGGTCGCGCACCACGACATCGTGCAGGATGCCCTGCGTCGTGTTGCGCACTTCGACGCGGTAGGAAACGATGTCGCCGATCTCTGCGCGCTGCTGGTCGGCGGTCTTGTTGATCTCAAGCGACTGCAACTCGACGAGCGGGATGTTGAGCGCGACGCTGGCGAGGTTCTGGAATTGCACGTCCGCTTCGGTGAGCGTGAAGCTGCCGCGTTCGGCGACGGGTTGCTCGTCGAGCGCGCGGACGGTCGCATCGTAGAGGCCGACGATGGCCGAGGGGCGCACGGCGTATTCGAGCATGCGCGAGCGATAGCCCGGCGCGGTGACGTTGACGTAATAAGTGGCGGGCGCGGCGAGTTGCTCGCGCGTTAAGGCGAAGCTGAAGAGACCATTCTGCGCGGTGACGTACGGGTTGTCGTTCGCTTCGTTCGGTGTGTAGCCGATGCCTGTGGTGGTCGTGAGCGGCGTGCGCGTCGAGAGGTCTGTGATGAGCGAGACGCGCGCGCCGTTGATCGTCGTCGCGCCGCCGCTGCGCCCGGCATAGACGGTGCCGAAGGGGTTGATGACGGCGGTGGCGGCGGAACTGCTGGCGCTGTCGAAATTTTCCCCGCTGAGCGTGGCCGTGTTGACCGCGCCCGTGCCCGGCGCAACCTCGCCCGTCACCTGCGCGCGGAACGAGAGCGTCACCACTTCGTCGGGCTGCACCTGCGGCAGTTTAACCTCGAAGCGGCGCAGGCTCGCGGAATAACCTTCGTCCGCGTCTGCCGAGTCCGTGAGCGTGCGCGCGTTCAGGCGGAGCGAACCGGCGACGTATTGAAGTCCGGCGGGCAGGTCGTCTGCGACGAGGACGTTGCGCGCGATGACCGAACCGTTGTTGCGGAAACTGATCTTGTAGTCGAGCGTCTGGCCGGGCGCGGTGGTGGTGCGTTCCTGTTCGTTGACGAGTTTTGAGGGCGGGAGCGCAGGGTTATCGGGGTCGGTCAGCCGCGCGCGTTCGCCGACCAGATTGATGATCGTGCCCGTGTCTTCGACCGTACCATTGACGGCGAGCGAGACGTTCGAGCGCGCGGTGAGACGTATGACGAGTTGCGTCTGCGGCGCGCTCGCGTTCGTGTCAACGACGCTGATGACGCCGGCGCAGCCGCGCGGCGCGAGGCGCGGCGACATCGTGGAGTTGAGATTGATGGGCGCGTCGCCGTCCGTGACAGTGCCGCTGTCGTCCGTGTCGAAATAGAGCGCGGCGAGCGTGGCGGGCGCGCTCACTTCGGCGCGCGTGATGGTGTAGAAGTCTGGGGTATTGCCGAAATTGCAGACGCGGAAGATGCGCGTGAGGCGTTCCTGCGGGGCGACGGCGGCGGAAGGCGCGGTCTCGTCCGGCGTGACGACGACTGCCGAGACGGCGCGGACGGTGATGGTGACGGTGGGCGAGACGGTGGAAAACTCGTTGCCGTCCGCGTCCGAGTAGAGCGCTTCGGCGTGGTTGGAGATAACAGAATCCGCCGGAGTTTGTTGCGGCTGCGCGCAAAGCTCGGTGTGCGGCGCGAGAAATAACGCGACGACGAGCGTGGCAGCGGCAACAAACTTGGCGGCGGCGGTCAACATTGAGGATTGAGAGTCTGAACGTGGAGCCTGCAAAAAAATGCGGGGTGGAAGAAAGGAAGCGGCGCGGTTGGCCGGAGCGTGGGCGGGGCATTCGCACGCGCTCCGCCACGCCGCTTCCCTAGACAAGGGCGTGATGCGGAATCAGCCCTAATTGATCAAGCGGCGGAAACGGAACCTGCCCGTTTCGCCGGGGGCGACGCTCGGCGCGTTGCCCTTGAGGTGATTAGTAAGCACGGTGACGGGATTGCCGAGATGGTCTGTGACCGTGCCGAACGGGTTGCCAGCGCCGTCCGTGACGGAAGGCATTGGCGTGACGACCTGCGTCGTATAGTCCGCCCAGTTGTTGACGGTGTTCGTCGCAGACGGGACGCCGTCTTCGGTGATGACGAGGTTGGTCGCCGTCAGCGAAGAACTGTTTGAACCGGGGTCGGGCACGGTCATCACGTTCGTGAAAGTGATCTCGTAGGCGATGATCGCGCCGGGGATCGTGTCTGAGGGGTTGCCGCTCGCGTCAATCACGGAGACCGTCTTGTCGAGCCGGATGAATCCCGTGTAGAGACGGTCAATCGTGCGGTTCATGTTGGCGGGCGTGTTGGCGGAGGTGGCCTGAATGACGCTGTCGAAGCCGGTCAGGATTTGCTGCATGTCGGGCGCAGCCACGCGGACGTAAACGTCGGTGTTGGTGTTGCGGGCGAGCGGCGAGAGCACGAAAGAGCCTCCGCCGGAGATGGGCGTGAAGGGGCCGGCGATGTTGGTGCTGACGCCGACGGTGAAGCCTAAGGGCACGCTCGGCGCGGTGAGCGTGAACGTGTCGGTGGCGTTGCCCGTGTTGCGGACGGTGTTGGTGAAGATGATGACACCGGGCGCGTTCGTCGAGCAGGCCGGAGTGGCCGGCCCCGCGCAGGGCGGCACTCCGACGAGTCCCGTCGTCACGCTGCGGTTGGTGAAGTCGGTGTCGATGCTGCCGCCGGGGCCGGTTGCGCCGGGTTGGCCGCTCGGCCCGATAAGCACGCCGCCCACCTGTTGGAGCAGCGTCGGTTGGCGAATACCTTGCAGCGTGCTGACGGCGTCGAGCGTCAGGCGCGGTTCGTTGAAGTCTGCGTTGCGGTCGCCGCGATTGATGACCTCAAGGCCGGGCGCGTCCGACTGATCCGTCTGCACGAAGCCGACGGTGTTGGTGGCGAACGCATCCATGACGGCGTAGATCGGCGTGGTCGCGTCCGTCGCGGTGATGGTGACGATGAGCGCGAAGCTGGCGCTGCACGTGTTGTTGGCGAGCGACGCGCCCACGTTGAAGGCGACGCGCTTGATTAAGGGGAGCGTCGCGCCCGTCGGCACGGTGTGAGTCCACGTGGCCGCTTCCGGCGCAGTCGTCAGATCGCTCTGGGTAAAGAGCGTCCCGGCAGGGAACGTGTTGGTGGCCGAGAGCGTCGTGTCGAGCGGCACGGGCACGACGACATAGACGCCGCTGAACGTGCCGAGCGACATCGAGGTGGCCGCGCGGTTGCCGTCGTTGCAAAGTTGCGCGGCATAAGAGATGTTCGAGCCGAGCGCGATGGGGCCGGCGGGGACGGTCAGGACGGCGCGCAGTTGCACGTCGTTCTGCACCGTGACGCGGATGTCGCCGCGCGCCTCGCGCACGCCGTTGACGGACGTGGTGGCGACGGTGCGAACTTCGTGCGCCGAAGGCGTGGCCGCGTTGTCCGGCGCTTGATTGTCGTTGCCGTCGCCCGCGACGGTCGAACCCGCGTCGCCTAAGAAGACGCGCACGGTGTCTCCGGCGTTGGCCGCCGCGTTGACGGTCACGCGCACGACGACGGTGGCCGAGCCGTTCTGCGCGAGCGCGTGGAGTACGTCCGCGCCGTTCGAGAAGATGTTGATGTCGCCCACGGTGATCGTGTTGCTGCCGTCCATGTCTATGACGGCGGCGGTGATCGTGCCGGGGCCGGTGATGTTCAAGCTCTGGCCGCTTGCGAGAAAACGCACCTGATCGGCAAAGTTGCCCGTGTTGGTGACGCTGAAGACGAAGCTCTCGGTCGAGTCGCCGGGGACGACGGTGGCGTTGACGGCGTCGTCGGGAAGAATGCGCAGGCCGGAGACGTTCGCGACCTGGACGGTCACGGTGTTCGAAACGGCGCTGTAAGAATTGTTGGCGCTATCGGTATAAGCGGCGCTCGCCTGGTTGGAAATCGTTGTGCCGCCGCTGGTTTGCGCAAGCGTGGGTGTGAGAAAAGCGCAAAGGATCGCCAGGAGGGCAACCGTCGCGCGCAGCAGGGGACGGCGCATGGCCTGTTGGTGGGTGTTACTTATCTTCATTATCAATCCTCAAGTTGTTAAATTGGGAGACTCGCCGGATGCAGGTGGCCGACAGAGACATTCCGAAGCAGCGCGGGCGAGACACAAGCGCGTGCCTCTCCCGAACGGGCGTGCTTACCTGACGCGTACCTTGTATGAGGCGGAGAGCGTCTGACCGGCGGCCAGCGGATCGCTCCACTCGTAGCGCACCTGCGTGTACAAGGAGACGGGCGCGGGCACCATCTTTTTCGTCCCGTCGGCCTGCTTCTCTTCGATCACGGGCTGCGAAGCGAAATGCTTGCCGCCGTCAATGCTGTAGCTCACCGCCGCGCCATACTCTGCGACCGCGCTCCCGGCGACGAACGAAGTGCCGCGCGGAATCTGCGCGACGGTCTTGTACTGGCGCGCGGGCGCGTCGCCTTCGTTGGCGCTCGTGATCGTCCAATCCAGAATTTCGCCCGGATGAACTTCGCCCGCTTTGTCGAGCGCGAGACTCTTATCGTCGCGCTTGAGCGAGCCAGAGAGTTTGACTTTCACTTCCGGCTGACCGGCGCTCGTCGTGCGCGCGGCCAACTGTCTCTGCGCGAACGCCGCTGCCGCCGTGCCGACGAGCAACAGGCAGAGCATGGCGACCACAGGCGCGGTCAACTTTTTCTTGAACTGCTTCATGGAATGTCTCCTTCGAATGGTCTAAAAAAAATCTTCGGACGTAGTTGAAAATTCCGGCGCGGATTTGGGAAGGTCAAGGCTGCGGCCTCAGGCGGCAGGTTCTCTCCGGCGGCGGGTGTTGATGGCGGCGCTGTTCGGCGCGCCAAGCGCGCACGCGACGGCGTACATGAAATCTTCGACGGCGAACGAGCGCGGCAGCACGGCGGCAAACTGGGCGCGCGAAGTGGCGCGCATGATTTCGGCAGGGCGTTCGTGCAGGGCGATGAGCGGCACGCGCGGCGCGATCTCGCGCAACGCATCAACCGCGCCCGCGCGCCCGAACCCGGCCATGTCGAGTCCGAAGGCGATGAGATCGAATTTGCCCGCCGCCGCGCCCCTGAGCATGTCCATCGTGTGGCGACACGTCTCGGCCTCGTGCCCGGCGGCGCGCAAAGCGGCCACCAGCCCCTCGGCCATCACGCGGTCGTCATCACAAATCATTACCTTCGCCATCCTCTGCTCCCGCTCTCTTGCAACGAACGTTTCTCGACCAGCCAAACGCACTTGGTCGCGCACATCCAATTCAATTCACATGCCGCGCCGCACGCGGACGCGCCGCATGTACTTAAATGGTGAAATGTCAGGATTTAGGTAAAAGCGGGAGGACGCCGACGAAGACGCCCGCGCGGCGTCGCATGACAAACGCGACTGACGTTTTGTCAGCCGACGGACAAAATGACAGGAAAGCAGAGGCCGGAGGTGAGAGGCCAGAGATTAGTGAAAGACAGTCTTTTACTAACCTCTGACCACTAATCTCTAGCCTCTGCTTTCTTCATATTCGCGGAGTTTGCGATAGAGGGTGCGTGCGGAAATGCCGAGGATGATGGCGGCGCGTTCGCGGTTGCCGCCCGTCTCTTCGAGGACGCGGAGGATGTGCTGGCGTTCGAGTTCGTCGAGCGTGCGCGTGGGCGCGTCGGAAGCGGAGGCGGCTTCGGTTGCGTCGGGCGCGGCGGCTTCCTTTTGGTCGCCGAGTTGTGCGAACTGCGCGGCCTCGATCTTGTCCGCTTCGGAGAGCGCGGCGGCGCGTTCGACGGCGTTGCGGAGTTCGCGCACGTTGCCCGGCCAGTTGAACGCTTCGAGCTTGCGGCGCGCTTCTTCCGAGAGCGTGAGCGCGGGGCGCTGAAAGCGTTCGCGGTAGAGCGCTAGGAAATGATCTATGAGCGCGGGGATGTCTTCGCGCCGCTCGCGCAAAGGTGGAACGTGGAGCGAGATGACGTTCAAACGGTAGAAGAGGTCTGTGCGGAAACGACCCTGCCGCACGTCTTCGGCGAGGCGGCGGTTGGTGGCGGCGATGATGCGCACGTCTGCGGCGCGGTCGCGCGTCGAGCCGACGCGGCGGAAGCGTCCCTGTTCGAGGAAGTGCAGAAGTTTGACCTGCATCGGCGCGGGCAGATCGCCGATCTCGTCGAGGAAGAGGGTCGAACCGTCAGCCGCTTCGATCAGCCCGCGCTTCATCGCGGTCGCGCCGGTGAACGCGCCGCGCTCGTGGCCGAAGAACTCGGATTCGAAAAGCGATTCGGGCAGCGCGCCGCAGTTGATCGTGATGAGCGGCGAATCACCGCGCGCGCTTCTGGAATGAATGAAACGCGCGAGCACGTCTTTGCCCGTGCCCGATTCGCCCGTGAGGATGACGGTCGAATCGAGACGCGCCGCCGCCTCCGCGATCTGGACGAGTCCGCGCATCGCCTCGCTCGCGTGGACGAGCGCGCTCGCGCCTTCCTCCGCCGCCGCGCCGCGACTCGCCGCCGCGCGCAAGCCCGCGTTCTGCCTGACGAGACGGCGCTTCTCGTCGGCCTTGCGGATGACGGCCTCCATCTCGTCGAGCGTGGCGGGCTTCGTCAGGTAGTCGTATGCGCCGAGCCGCATGGCTTCAATGCCGGTGCCGAGCGAAGTGTCCGCCGTGAGCATGATCACTTCGGGCGGATCGTCGAGCCGCCTGATCTCGCGCAGGGCGTCGAGACCGCTCATGCCGGTCATGCGTATGTCTAAGAGGACGACATCGTAGTCCGTCGCCTGTAACGATTCGACGGCCTCCTCGCCCGAAGCCGCCGCCGCCGTCTCAAACCCCGAACGCGACAACTGCTCCGTCACGAGCTTGCGCAACAGAGGATCGTCGTCAACGACGAGGACGCTGATCTTTCTGGTCATAATAAAAGCTGTCAATAGTCAATAATCAGTAGTCAGTTGTTCAATTCAAATCTTTAGTTGATCCTGCGAGAGCCACATGCAACTGACAACTGACGACTGATGACTGGCAATCCTCACTTGTCCCTTGACTCCGGTGCGCGGCGCGGCAGCCAGAGGCGGAAGCGGCT
>DASQDV010000115.1:0-5117 GCA_035633995.1 Pyrinomonadaceae bacterium
GGCGAAGAAGAAGCCGAAGATAATGACGAGGATGGCCGACAGGATATTCATCCCGATGCCGCTGCCGGGCGACCCTTGAAAGTTGAGCCAGAAGAAGATCGCCAGCGCGAGCACGCCGATGCCGCCGAGCACGAAAGTCATGGGCATGTCGCGCTCCGTGCGCGGCACGCCCTTGTCGCCTTCGAGCGTCGTCTTCCCGCCGCCGAAGCTGCCGAGCGAAGACTTGAACGCGCCGATGATCGTCGGCAAGCTGCGCACCAGACTGATGATGCCGCCGGTAGCGACCGCGCCCGCCGCGATGTAGCGGATGTAGAGGTCTTGCACCTGCCCCGAAGTCATGGCCGAAATAAGCGGGCCACCGGCGAGCACGGGAAAGAGCGGCTCGGTGTAGCCTGCGCCGAAAAACTTGACCATCGGAATGAGCACGAGCGCGGACAAAAAGCCGCCGCCGAGCATCATCGCCGCCACGCGCGGCCCGATGATGAAGCCGACGCCGAGGAGTTCCGGCGAGATGTCCGCCGCGACAGTTGCGCCCTGATAGCCGCGCGCCGTGTAGGCCGGGGCTTCGTTCCACAGACGCGTGCCGCTCATCAGAAACTTGTAGAGCGCGGCGACGCCAAAGCCCGCGAAGACCGTCTTTGCGTCCGTGCCGCCCTTCTCGCCGACGACGAGCACCTCTGCGCACGCCGTCCCTTCCGGGTAGATGAGTTTTCCGTGTTCGCGCACGATGAGCGCGCGCCGCAAGGGAATCATCAGGAGCACGCCGAGCCAGCCGCCCAGGAGCGCCACCCACGTGATGCGCGGAATTTCCAGATCGTAGCCGAGGATCAAGAGCGCAGGCATCGTGAAGACGATCCCGGCGGCGATGGATTCGCCCGCCGACCCGGTTGTCTGCGAGATGTTATTTTCGAGGATGGAGGTGCGCCCCAGAGCACGGAAGATCGAGATGGACATCACCGCAATCGGGATCGAAGCCGACACGGTGAGGCCGACGCGAAGCGCCAGATAGACGCTCGACGCGCCGAAGATGATCCCGAGAATCGCCCCGACGATGACGGCGCGCGCCGTAAACTCCGGCAAGATCGTGGAAGCGGGAACGAAAGGCTTGTGCACCACATGGCTCTCGGCGATGGGAACGCTGACCTCATCAACAATAGCCGGCCTCGTAACATCAATGGTTCCACTCGACATTGCGGTCTGTGACCTCCGAAAGAATGATTTAACTAAACGGGGAGTGTGCAGGGGTAAATTTCAGCCGCTACTTTACACGCGCACACAGGTCAAGAGCAAGGAAGACAATCAGTTGTTAGTTGTCCGTTGCCCGCGCTCCGTTGTCGGGCATTCAACTTATTCTTTAGCCCCCAGCACGTCGCAAACAACGGACAACCGGCTACTGCCAACGGACAGCCCTTCGGCGTTATGTTAAAATTCCCGCGCACTGTCCACAATGCGGATTTTTTTACCGACACTTCCATCGCCGGAGTTGCTTTCAAAGTTATGCGCCCACGTCTCTTCTCCGCCCTCGCGCTCGCCGCAGCGCTGCTCGCCGATTCGCTTTGCGTCCTGCCGCTCGCCGCGCAGACGCGCCCGTCGCCTCGCCAGCAACCGGAGCGCAGACGCCCCGGCACCCGGACAGACCCCGCGCCCTCTCCGCCCGGCAAGCAGCCGCTTCCCGTCGAACCGGCGGCAACAGCAGCGGCGGTGCCGGCGCCCCAAGACGTGCTCGGCTTTCGCATTGGCGACGACCGCAAGCTGGCGAGTTGGGCGAGCATCGTTGACTACTTCCGCAAACTCGACGCGGCGAGCGACCGCTTGAAGTTTGAAGAACTGGGTAAAACGACGATGGGCGCGCCTTTCGTCCTGGCGACGATCAGCGCGCCGGAAAACCTCGCGCGGCTCTCCGAGTTCAAAGAGATTCAGCGTCAACTCGCAGACCCGCGCACAATAATCAAAGGCGGCGCGGGCGCGGAGGCAAAAGCGCAGGCGCTCGTCGCGCGCGGCAAAACCATCGTCCTCATCACCTGCGGCATACACTCTACGGAAGTCGGCTCGACGCTTTCGAGCATGCTCATCGCGCACCGCCTCGCGTCGTCCGACGATCCGCTCGTGCGTAAAATTTTGCAGGACACAATCGTCCTGCTCGTGCCGTCGTTGAACCCCGACGGCGTTGACATCGTCAAGAACTGGTACGACCGCACGCTCGGCACGCCCTACGAGGGCACTTCTCCGCCCACGCTCTACCACAAGTACATCGGCCACGATAACAACCGCGACTGGTACGCCTTCACGCAGGTCGAGACGCAACTCACGGTTGACCGGATTCATAACGAGTGGCACCCGCAGATCGTCCACGACATACACCAGCAGGGCGAATACGGCGCGCGCCTCTTCCTGCCGCCCTACATGCAGCCCGTCGAGCCGAACGTCCCGCGCAAACTCATAGAGGGCTACACCGAACTCGGCAACGCGATGGCCGCCGAACTGCGCGCCGCCGGTTTCTCAGGCATCACGACCGACTCGACTTACGACGCATGGACGCCCGCGCGCGCCTACTCGCACTATCACGGCGGCGTCCGCATACTTTCCGAAACCGCCTCCGCCCGCATCGCCACGCCCCTCACCGTCGAGTTCAAACAACTGCGCTCGCGCGAAGGCTACGACCCGCAGAAAGAGTCCGCCCGGTTCGGCCCCGTCTGGCGCGGCGGCGAGTGGCGCCTCAGCGACATCACGAATTACATGACGGCGGGCGCGTTCGCGCTCCTGCGCCATGCCGCCGACAACCGCACGCGCTGGCTCACGCGTTTCTACGAAATAGGCCGCGAGGCCGTACGCGAACGACGCGGCGGCGAACTGTTCGCCTACGTCATCCCGCACACGGGGTCGGTGGCGCAGATGCAGAGAGACGGGCGTTTGATTCGCATCCTGCAGCGTGGCGGCGTCGAGGTTGACTACGCGGGGGCGTTCACGGCGGGCGGCGCGCGTTACGCGAGCGGCACGGCCATCATCAGGATGGATCAACCTTACGCTGGATTCGCCAAGGCACTGCTCGAAGCGCAACACTACCCTGATCTGCGCGACGAATCCGGCCAGCCCATTTCGCCCTACGACGTGACGGCGCACACGCTCTCGATGCTGATGGGCGTCAGCGCCCATCCCATCCGCGCGCCGTTCAACTACCGCCGCCTGAGCGCACGCATTTTCAACGACGAAGAACCGCCCGCCTCGCGCGCCCGGCTCGGCCTCTACAAATCGCACATCGCCTCGATGGACGAAGGCTGGACTCGTTGGGTGATTGAACATGAGTTCGCACTGCCCTATTCATCGCTCGAAGACGCGGAAGCGCGGCGCGGAAATCTGCGCGCGAAGTTCGACGCGATCATCATTCCCGATCAATCGCCGCGCGCTCTCATGGAAGGGCATCGCAAGGGCACGATGCCGGATGAATTGACGGGCGGGCTCGGCGCGGAAGGCGTGCGCGCGCTCGCGGAATTTGTTGAAGCGGGCGGCACGCTGATATGTCTCAACCGCGCCTCCGACTTCGCCATCAACCAGTTCAAGCTGCCGCTGCGTAACGCGACGGCGGGACTCAAGGAGACGGAGTTCTACGTCCCCGGCTCGATCCTGCGCACCGAACTCGACACGACGCACCCGGTCGCAGCAGGGATGCCGCGCGAGTCAATCGCGTGGGCGGAAGACTCGCCCGTCTTCGAGTTGAGCGACGCGAAAGAGTCTGCGCGCGTGCGCGTCGTCGCGCGCTACCCGGCGACCGCCGACCCGTTGCTCTCCGGCTGGCTGCTTGGCGCGGAGCGCATCAAAGGCAAGGCCGCGCTCGTCGAAATCACACAGGGCAAGGGGCGCATCTATCTCTTCGGCTTCCGCCCGCAATACCGCGCGCAATCGCTCGCCACCTACCCGCTGCTGTTCAATGCGATCACGTCGGGGCTTAAATAATTTCCGGCGGCTGACGAACCAAGAGGCGACGCGAAACAAAATCCGTTTCGCGTCGCCTCTGATGTTGCCTCTCGCTCGCGCGTTATTTTTCCAGATACGACTTCGCGGCCATCTTCGCGAGTTTCCACATCTTGCCCCATTCGATGCGCCCGTCCGGGCTTTCGCGTCCCATGAACTTGTCAAGAATCAACTTGCGAAACTGTTTGCCCTCGCGCCTGAGCATGAACTCTTTGGCGTAAGGCTTCGCCGTCTCGAAGAAACTGAAGCCGGGGTCGGTGACGAGGCCGATGCCTTCCAGAGTCATCAAAGCGCGCATGACGTAGGTAAAGTTCGACGGCAGGCGGAACGGGTATTCGTACATCACTTCGGCCAACTCATACGTCAACTCTTTGAAGTTCACTTCGCCGAGTTTCAGATTCAAATAGTGCTCGAAGAGTCCTTCGACGACCGGGCGCACGAGTTCCGGATCAACGCCCGGTTTCAGGAAATTGAGGTTGATCAAATCCTGCGCGAGGCCATGCACGTCGCGCGCGACGACGTGGAAGAAGGCGTCGATCATTTGCGATTGCAGGCGCGGCGTGATGCGCCCCGTCATGCCGAAGTCGAAGAAGGCGAGCCGCCCGTCGTCCATCACCAGCAGATTGCCGGGGTGCGGGTCGGCGTGAAAGAAGCCGTCTTCGAGCAGTTGCTTGAGGTACGTGCGAATCAGGAGGCGGTTGACTTTGACGGGCGAGATGCGTCGTGCGCGCAAGGCTTCGAGTTCGACCACCTTCGTCCCGCGTATGAACTCCATCGTGAGAACGCGCGCGGTCGAGTGCGTGAAGTGTATGCGCGGGACGTGGACGACGCGCCAATCCTTGAAATTTTCGCGGAAGCGTTCGGCGTTGCGCGCCTCGTGCGCGTAGTCCATCTCCTCGAAGATCGTCTCGCCGAACTCGTCGAGCATCCCCGCCCAGTCGGCGTTGGCGTTAAACGACTCGTAGCGCGACAGGCGATTGACGAGCCGCCGCATGATAGCGATGTCAAGGCTGACCGTCGCCCTCAAGTCGGGGCGCTGCACTTTGACGGCCACCTCTTCGCCCGTGTGCAGCCGCGCGCGGTAAACCTGACCGAGCGAGGCGGCGGCCACCGGCGCGGCGTCAATCTCCGCGTAAGCCTCTGTCAGC
>DASQDV010000116.1:0-12573 GCA_035633995.1 Pyrinomonadaceae bacterium
GCCAACGACGTGCGCTACGGCGTGCGCTCGATCCCGACGGCGTTCGTCATCGACAGGCGCGGGCGCGTCCGCTACATCTCGGTCGGCGCGGGCGGCTCGAAGGACGATTCGCTCACCGCCGTCGTCGAGAAACTTCTGGCCGAGCAGCCGTAACGCGCGCATGAATCTTGAGGTGTTCTCTATTTTTCGCTTTGGGAGCAAATTCTTACGGTCTTTGACGATTCACGATTTACCGGGTTGTTGTTGTAAGCTGGCATCGAGTTATGGAAGGCACTAATCTCAGTTTTTCACTCGTCATCGCGTTCGTCGGCGGTTTGGCGTCGTTCCTCAGCCCGTGCGTGCTGCCGCTCGTGCCGGGCTACATCTCGCTTATTTCGGGCGTCAGCATTGACCACTTGAAAGAGGGCGGCGAAGCGCGCACGCAAGCGCGCCGCGCCGTCATGTTGAACTCGCTCGCGTTCAACGCGGGGCTGTCTTTGATCTTCGTCGCGCTCGGCGCGGCAGCCGGCCTGATCGGCTCGGCCATCACGTCGAACCCCTGGGTGCGCATCATCGGCGGCCTCATCATCATCGCGTTCGGGTTGCAGTTGATGGGCGTCTTGAAGATCGGCGCGCTCTATCGCGACACGCGCAAGTTCTCCGACGAGAAGCCGCGAGGCATGCTCGGCTCGTTCACACTTGGTCTGGCTTTCGCCGCCGGTTGGACGCCCTGCATCGGCCCCATCCTCGGCGGCATACTCGGCCTCGCCGCCACGAGCGGCGGCTGGCAAAGCGGCCTCGTCCTCTCGGCCTTCTACGCTGCCGGACTCGCCGTGCCGTTTCTTTTGACGGGACTCGGCATCAATAAATTTTTGAGTTTTTACACGCGCTTTCGCCACCACCTGCACAAGGTCGAACTCGTCTCCGGCGTGCTGCTCATCATCATCGGCCTGCTTGTCGCCACCAACAACGTGACGCGGCTCGCCAGCTACGCTTCCATCCTCCCCAACCCCGAAACGTGGGTCAACTCGTGGGCGAAACGAAACCAGAGCGCGACGGGCGCTGGCGGCGCGACGACGGCGAAGCCCGCCAGCGCCTACGCCCTTGCGCCCGACACGGAAATGCGCACGCTCGAAGGCGCGCCGTTTCGCATCTCACAACTTCGCGGGCGCGTCGTCCTCGTGAACTTCTGGGCGACGTGGTGCCTGCCCTGCCGCGCGGAGATTCCCGACTTCAACCGGATGCAGAAAGACTACGAGGCGCGCGGCTTCACGGTCGTCGGCATCTCTTCGCACGACACGCCCGAAATGATCCGCGACTTCCAAACGGTCGTCCGGCAGGAGTATCAACTGTTGACGAGCGCCGACGACGCGCCGCAGGAATTCCAGACCGGGCCGGGACGCCCCGCCACCTTCATACTCGACCGCGAAGGGCGCATCCGCGAACGCTTCATCGGCGAACGCGACCGCGCCGCATTCGACGCGGTCGTCCAACCGCTCTTGGACGAGCCGCACGCGACGACGGCGGCAACCGTCGGCAATCAATAAAGCGAGCGAGCGCGCGCACTACGCTCGACGGGAGTTATAATAAAGCCATGCGAAAAATTCTGAGCCTCGCCCTTGTCGTCTTCGTGTACGCCAACGCGGTCGCCGCAGCCGGCGGCGTAGTGAGCGACGCGCACGAGTACGCGCCGATTCAGGAGAAGAAGATCAACTACAAGGATTGGACGTTCAAGCGTATGGGGACGGGCGAGCCGGTGAACTTGCGCGAGTGGGCGAAGGGCAAAAAGCTCGTGCTCGTCGTCTATCTCGCCCCCTGGTGCAACAACTGGAAGCTGGAAGCGCCGGTCGTCGAGCGTCTCTACGACAAATACAAGGCGCACGGCTTCGACGTGATCGGCGTGAGCAACTACGGGACGGAGCGCGACCAGCAGGTTCACTTCAAGGACAAGACGCCGCCCTACCCTGTCGTCATCGAATCCGACACGCGCGAGGCGCGCGACAAGACGACGCACTACGTCTATCGCCAACTGACGGGCGATGCGCGCAAGTGGGGCTCGCCCTACAACATCTTCCTCGTCCCGTCGAAACTGAAACAGGAAGGCGACGTGTTGACCGAGAAGGCCTGGGTCAACAACGGCGAACTCATCGAGGAAGAGGCCGACGAATTCATACGCAAACGTCTCGGCTTGAAGAAGGAAAAGGACGAGGACAAGAAGAAGGACGAGGACAAGAAGAAGGACAAGAGCGTAGAGACGACGGCTGCACAGCCTTGAGCACGTGACCGGTTAAGATAGAGAGTTATCTTTACCTGTTTGCGGGCGAGTGCCGGGCGCGGCACTCAACGACACAGACGCAGAGGACACTTGAAGGGGCACAGAGAAATTTAACACTCTGTGCCCCTTCAAGTGTCCTCTGCGTGTCTGCGCTGGTGAATGTTTTAATTGACTCTGATCACCACATCGCTGCGGCTCGTCGCGCCGTCCGCCGTGCGCAGGACGACGTTCGGCGTGCCGGACGTGTTGTCGGGTAGGCGGAGGTTGATTTGATCGAGGCCGGGGAAGTCGGCGCTCGCGCCCGCGTATTCAACTATCGCGGCGCGCCCGCCGACACTGGCCGTGACGGGCGTGCCGCGCCTGAAGCCCGTGCCGAACAGCGCGACGACCGAAGGCTGATTGTTGAAGCGCGCGGGGAAGGGCGAGCGCGTGTAGCGCATCCCCGAAGAGAGCAGCGCTATCCCGTCGCCCGCGCCCGTGCCGTTCAACGTGAACAGCCCCGGATTCACGTTTGCGATTGTCGCATCTTCCGCCGCGATGACGTTATTGTCCACGTAGACGACGACGGAGCGCACGCCCGTGCCGACCGAATCGGGCACGTAGATGTTGATCTGATCGTCCGCAAACGAGTGGACGGGCGCACGCACGCCTTCAATCGTTACGCGCACGCCGCGCCGCGCGGCCTCCGCCGCCGTCCCGCCCCTTCGTCCTTCGGTCAGGCGTGCGCCTGAGATCGTCCCCAGTCCGTCGCGTGTGGCGTTGCCGCGAAGGCTCGCGCTGTTGGTGAGCGTGAGCGTGGCGACGGGCGCGAGCGATGCATCCGTGCCGAAGGCGAGTCCGGTGAGCGCCTGCGTGTTCGCGCTGTCGGCTGTCGTGTAGAGCGCGCCGTCGCGCAGGATGCCGTTCAGCGACGGATCGGGGAAGGCGTCAACGAGCGGTGTGCCTCCGTTGCCTCCGTCGCCCGCCGTGTCGCTTGCGCCGAGCGCGTCTTCGATAACATAGACCGTGCCCTCTCGATCAACCGCCAGACCGTGCAGGATCAAGTTGTCGTCAACGGAGAGACCTTCGACGACGACTTCCTCCGCGTCTGCGAAGCCGTTGGTGTTCGTGTCGTAGAGCGCGAGCAGGGGAATACTGTTTCCGACCGAATGCGAGAAGACGACGCCGCGCGAGTTGGCGGCGATGTCGAGCGGCGCGTCGTTGGAGAATTGATAAGAGTAGTAGGGCACGGGGTCGAGCGTGTCGGGCGCGCCGTCGGCGTTCGTGTCGCGGACGACGCGCAGTTCGTTGGAATCGAAGTCGGCGATGAGAAGATCGCCGGACGGGAGAAGCGCGAGCGCGTTGGCGTTGTTGAGTTGCTGGCTCCCAGGTGCGACGAGCGTGCGCGCAAAGTCGTAGCCCCCGAAAGCGTTGGGAGTGAAGAGAACGACGCCCGCCGTCGGTTCGTTTTCGGGGTCGCCGGGGTCGCTGTAGTTGTAGTAGCCGCTCGAAGAGACGACGACGAACTCGCGCCCCGCGCGCGTCGTGCCGGAGACGACCGAGGCCGCCGATGGGAGGCCGAAGTTGCGGTAGAGATCGTAAGTGTTGAAGGCGTCGGCGCAAGGCGCGTCGCGCACGTAGTTGCGGTTCGCGTCGAAGGCGACGGCGAGCACGCCGATTGAGCGGTCGTCGTTCGTGTCGAACGTGCCCCGGTCGTCGAACGCGGAATAGACTTCGTAGCGCGCGCCGCTCGCCCCGACGGCGATGTCGAACGCGCCGCCGCAAGTGTCGAAGGTGGTGCGTTCGTCGGCTTCGAGGTCGCCGTCGCTGTCCGCGAACTGTTCGATTGAACCGGCGACGGATTCGGTGCCCAGTTGCGACGTGTGCAGGATGCGTGCGAGCGACGTGCCCGGCCTGATGGGCGAGCTGAGAGCGGCGCCTGCTGCGGTGGCGGCGTCGCGGGACGCGGCCTTCTTGCGCGCGGCGGGGCGTGTTGTCGTCGTCGTCGCAGTGCGTTGTAGTTGCTGCGGCGCGGCGTCGCCCGTCTTCGCGTGCGGGCGGCGTGCGAGGGGCGCGGCAAAGTCTCCGCGCGCGGGCGTGTGGCCGTCTTTGCGTGTGGCGGCGGCGAGAGTCGCTTTCGCCGCTCTGGTTTTGCGTGAGAGGGCGCGGCGCAGGTCGGGGCGGAAATTTTTCGAGGTCGAACTCTGCGCGCCCGCCGCCGTTGCGTAGGCCATGATGTACGCGCCGAGCGCGAGCGCGAAGATGAGCACGACTAAGCGTAGTCCGAGGCGTGCGTAAGACATGGGGCGTTCCTTTCCTTGTGCCCGTTCAAACAATCCGGGACGGCGACCGCTCGCGTCGCGTGGGGAGAATGAAGTTTTGCCGCGCGTTGTTGTCGTCGTCGTTCGGATAGACGCACGACGCGGCGACATGCGAGCCGGAGCGGCGGTGTTGAAAGGGAGAGAACCTGTGAGTCTGTCCGGCGCGGGTCTGTCGAATTGCCGCACGGGATGCGGAACGGGCGGAGACGAAGGACGCGTAGAAAAAGATTTCCCTGTGCGTCCCTCGCGTCTCCACTGTGCGGCGTGCGCAACTCCTTCGCGCCCGCTGCGGTTCGACCGGACTGTTCAAACGCGCGCCGCGTCAGTTGTCAATGTTCTTCGTGTCCATTGACTTCGAGCGCACGGGCGAAGGGGGTGGCGCGCTGCGCTGCTCGCGCGGCGGGTCTGCGCGACGCTCCTCGCGCTGCTGGGGCGGCGAGGAACGACGTTCTTCGCGGGGCGCGCTGCGTTCTTCACGAGGCGCGCTGCGTTCTTCGCGGGGCGGCGCAGGGCGTTCGGGACGCGGCGCGGTTCGCTCCTCGCGCGCGGTCTTGCGTTCCTCGCGCACCTCCGGTCGCGGGCGATAAACCTCCGGCGCAGGGCGTTCGCGCTCGACCGGCTTGGCACGTTCGTCGCGCGCTTCGGGGCGCGGCATGGGACGCTCGCGGCGATATTCGGGCGCGGGCGTCGCGCTGCTGCCGTCGGCGTTCGGGCGCTCGGCGGTTCTGACTTTGCGTTCCATGCGCTCGTCCGTGACGTTCGGGCGCGGGCGGAAAGTCCCCGCGTCCGGGTCAACCTGTCGTTCGGGACGCTTCACCGCAGGTGCGCCGACGTTTGCGCCGTCCGCGCCGTTCTGCATGCGGATGCCGCGCGCCGGTCGCTCGAACGCGCCCGTGCCGCGTTCGCCGTTGTTGCCGCGCTCCGCGCTCCTGTCCGGCGCACGCTCGCCGCCGCTGCCGTCTCCGACCTTCACGCCGCCACCGCCGCGCTCAACTTTCGAACTGCGCGGCTCGCGGTTGTTGTAGATGCGACCGCGACGCAGTTCGCCGTCGAGCGCGAGGCCGGGCTTGCGCGAGGCCGCGCCCGTCTTGCGTTCGAGTATCGTGCGCGAAGGGTCGTCCGGGTTGCGTATGACGAGCGTGTCGCCTCTCCGGCGCTCGCGGGCGGCGGGAGTTATACCGATGCCGTTCGCGCCGCCGCTGCCGCCCTTGACGAGTTCGGAGTCGGAGGGGCGATAGGGCAACTTGCCGCTCAGCGGGTCGGTCGTGATGGCGCGCGCGGCGAGTTCGCGCGGGGCGGGTTTGCCGCGCGTCAGGCTCTTGCCGAACTCGCGCGCGGGCAGCGTCGTCACGGCGCGCTGGTAGATGGGGTTGACGCGATCCAGATTGGCGACGCGTTGCCTGTCGAGCGCGCGCCTGACGGAGCGGCGGTAGAAGTTAGAGCGCGGGTCGCGCTGGTGATAGCCGAGCGGATACCATGCGACGTGATCGCCGCCGTAATGCCCGCCGCCGCCGATGTTGATGTTGACGAAGGCGACGAGCGCCGGTCGCCACCAACTGCGACGCCCGTAGGAGGCATAGCCGCGCGGCGCCCAGCCCCAGTAGTTGTTCACATAGACCCAGCGCCCGTAATGATAGGGCGCCCAGCCCCACGGTTCGTCGCCCACCCACGTCCAGCCGTAAGGCGGGCACCAGCGCCAACTGCCGTAACGATAGGGCGCCCAGTCGTGATAGTTGTTGATGATGGTCGTGTGCGGACGCCAGACATAGCCGTACTCGCTTGAGCTGACCCAGTCGCCGTAGCTGTCGAGTTCTTCCGCGCCCCAGACGTACTTGTCATAGTAGCGTTCGCGCCCGTCGTAGCGCAGGCGCGCGGCGAGGAAGCGTTCGCGCTCGTCAACCCACGTGTCCCACGAGTCAGAGGTGCGCGCGGCTGAAAGTTCCCAGTCGCCGTCTTCGGACGCGTTGTTGTTATTGTAAGTGAGTTCGGCACTTCTACCGTCGCGCAGGGTAAAGCCTGAGGTTTCGGAATAGAGGCGCGCGCGCCCGCCTTCGCGCACCGTGACGCGGACGTTGCCGTTCTGCGCCACGTCGAGGCGGTAAGCGCCCTTCTGCTCGGCGGCGAGCGTGGTCTTCGGCGCGTCGATCTCGAAATACTCGCGCTCCGCGTCGAAGCCTGCGAGCCTGAGCGTCGCCGTGCCTTCGGGCAGGCTGAGCGCGATGCCTTCGTCGCGCAGCGTGACGATGTCGAGCGTGGCGTATTCGCCGAGGCGCAGGAAGTTGCGCGCGTCAATTTGAATTTCGAGCCGCGCGTTCGCGCCCGTCGCGAGGCGGTCGCCCTCGACGAGCGGGAGGTTCAAACTGGCCTTCTCCCACTTGTCGCTCCCCGCGCGGCGCAAACTCACGTCGCCGCTGAGCATGCTGACGCGCACGACGCGCGCCGTCTCTTCGTAGCCTTCCTCCTCTTCGTCGAAGGCGGTCGGCGTGGCGGCGAATGTATAGGGGTTGGCCGCCGTTGTGGTCAGTATGGAGAGCAAGAGCAGGGCAAAGGTCAGAAGCGTTTTACTGTCGCGCATGGCGCTGACTCCTTTTGTGAAACCGGACGGGACAAGAGAGATTTTCCCTTACCTGTAGACGCGCGCGCGGAACAGAGCGTTACAACACTTCTTCTTCGTGCGCGCTATGGAGAGAAAGCTGTGCGAGGGCTTCAACCAAGGTAGCTTGAAGCGCGAGAGCAAAGCGTGTGCCCGCGTTCGTTTGACTGTGGACGCCCGAGCACAGCACGCCATTTTGCCCGGAAGTACGACGGCGCGCGAAAACTTTCATCCGAGATAGTGCAACGAAAGCACTATTTGGTATGCGTTTTCTGCACCCTTCAATGTGAAATGCCGCGCCCCGGTCGAAATTTTTTGTCGCCGCCCGCCGCGGCTCAAGAATTCCTCAAGTCCCGTCTCTAAAATTCACAATGTCAATTTAAAGGATAAGCCCCCCTCAAATTGACACCGCCGCCCGGCGCGGCAGTGTCTCTCAATCCTTCGCCGTTTTACTTAGAAGGGAGACACTTATCATGTATTCGAACCGGCCGGAACTTTTTGTCAAAATCGAATCAACTCCCCGCCAGCTTTCAGCCAATCCGATCTCAATTAAAAAAGCGCGAACACGCAGGAAACGTGCGTTTGTCAAACACTTATCGGCGGTGCTCCTGATGTTGTGGTGCGGCGCTGCACTGTCAGTTCAGGCCGCCAACCCTTCAGCCGGTACGGTCAGCCCCTCGCCCGGCGATTACACGCACTGGTACGGGACGCAAACCGCTGCCGCCGCATCGCTCGACGAATCCACCTGCGTCGAAGACGTGAACTGCGACACTTTCACGCTGACCGTCTCCGGCAACCCTGCCGACTGGGTCGGCAAACACGCGCGCGTCAGTATCTTTTGGGGCAACCGAACTTCCGACTACGACGTGTACATTCACAAGGACACGAACGCAGGCGCGCTCGTGGCGAAATCCGCGCACGGCGCGACCGACTCCGAAAACATCGAGGAGGTCATCTATCTCGATCCGGCGACGACGGGCACGGGCGTCTATTCGATCCACGTCGTCTATTTCGCCACGACCGCCGACAGCCTCTACATCGGCGACGTGACGGTGTCGAACAACCCTGTGCCTGAGCCGACACCCGAACCGACCCCGACGCCCGAACCGACGCCGACTCCGACGCCCATCCCGCCGCCCACGCCCGAACCCGTCGAGCACGATCCGTCTGCCGCCCGCTGCACGCTGCCCGGATTCAAAGTTGCCGAAGACGAGACGGGCGATTCTGCAAGCGGGCTTGGCGCGCATGATCTCGAATCGCTCTGGATCGCCGAACCCGGCAACCTGACGAACAAACTCGTCTTCACGATCAAAGTGGCCGACCTGACCGTCGTGCCGCCCAATTCCGAATGGCGCGTGGAATTTCAAGGCTACTACAGCGACACTTACTGGGTCAGCATGAACACGACCGACCCGCTGCGCGGCGTGGTCTTCTATTACGGCCATTACGAATATTCGTCGGGCTTGCGCAAGAGCTTCACGGACGGCGAGGCCGACGCGGGCGAATATCTCGCCGACGGCACGATCCGCATCATCATCGCCAACGACAAATTCGGAAATTTCGGCGCGGGACGAAGAATTTACGCGCCCTTCGCGCGGATTCACGCCTTCAACGGCCCGCAGAACGTCGGCCTGACCGGCGAGATGGACACGCACCGGCGAAGCGAGAGTTACCTCGTCGCCGGCAATCTCTCCTGCAACTATTTGCCGTCGGTGAGTATCAACAGCCCTGAGGACGGCGCGGTCTTCGCGCCCGGTTCGGCCATACGCATCGGCGCGGACGCCACGGACGCGGACGGGACGATCAGCAAAGTGGAGTTCTTCGCGGGCGACACGAAACTGGGGGAGAGCGCGACGAGTCCCTACAGCTTCAACTGGACGAACGCGCCCGTCGGCAGCTACACGCTCACCGCGCGCGCGACGGACAACGCCGGCGGCGTCGCAACGTCCGCTCCTGTCCGCATAGAGGTGCGCATCCCGCCGCCCGGTGCGCCCGCCAACCTGACGGCGACGAGTCTCAACGGCGCGGGCAAGGGCATCGTGACGCTGCGCTGGAGCGACGGGTCTGCGAACGAGCAGCTCTTCCACGTCGAGCGTTCCACCTCGCCCGACGGCGGTTTCGTGGAGATCGCGACCATTGCCGCCAACGTCGTGACTTACGCCGACAGCAGCGTCGAGCGCAAGACCACTTACTACTACCGCGTGCGCGCCAGCAACGGCAGCGGGTTCTCGGCCTACTCAAACACGGCGAGCGTCACCGTGAGGTAAGAGACCCGGAGCGCGCGGGCGCAGGTGATCTTTGACGGCGGGCGCGGCGATAAAATCTTTACCGCTGCGCCCGCCAAAAAAATCTTCGATATTTTTTTCACGCGGTTTTATTGGGTTTTTGGGGATTTTCGACGCGGGGCGGAAAATTTCTCAAGTTTTCCTCAAGTCTGTTTTTTATAGTGGCGACAGTTCAACGGCGAAGCGTTCGTTGAAGATTTTTGCGAGGTGATGAGATGCCTTTGCCGCGTCTTCTCCGCTTCTGTGGACACCAAGGCTCGGGTCATCAGGGGGCGGTGAGGATACGCAGGCATCTCGGGCGCAGTGCCGTCATAATTGCGCGTCAGCAAAAAGGGGAATGACGCACTCGCGCTGCTTCGCAAATGTTGGCCGCCGGACGTTGGGGGACGTTCGGCGGCCAACTTTTTTTTGCGCCCCGCGCGACATTTGACAGACCATCGAACTATACTCGACGCTTATGAAAGTTCCGCAGTTTAAGTTGCTCGGCTTCAAGCGGCCAAGCGAAGTCGCCTTGCCCGCGCTCGGCAAACTGGAGCGCGAGGTGATGGAAGAGGCATGGCGGCGCGGGCAGGTGAGCGTCCGCGACGTGCACGAGCAATTCGCGGGACGCGTCGCCTACACCACCGTGATGACGACGCTCGACCGCCTCTACAAGAAGCGGCTGCTCGACCGGCGCAAGGACGGGCGCGCTTATCTCTACGCGCCGCGCCTGTCGGCGTCCGAGCTTGAACAGGGCATCACCGAAGACGTGATCGACGCGCTCCTGGGGGGCGCGCCCGAACCCGTGCTGGCCTGCATCGTGGACGCCGTCGGCGAACGCGACCGCGAACTGCTGGACGAACTCGAACGCCTCGTGCGCGAGAAGCGCAAGGAACTGCGGCGCGACTGACGCGCCCCGCCTCAACCGGAGAAGCGACGGATGTATAACCTGCTCGGATTGTGTCTCGCGCTGGCCGCGCTTTTGTGCGCGAACGTGGCCGCGACGCTCCTGAGCATCGCCCTGTGGCGCGTGCTGCGCCGTCGGCTCGCGCGCCGGAGCGCGTCCGCGCAGGCGCAGATTCTGCTCTACCTGCGCCTCCTGCCCTTCGCCTGTGCGACGCTCTTCGTCTGCGGCTTCATCATCCCCGCTTACCTCCACCACGAGCCGCACCCGACGCACGAAGTGGTAAGTTTCAAACTCGCACTCTTCGCTGCCTGCTGCTTGATGGGGCTTGCGCTCGCCCTGTGGCGCGGCCTGCGCTCGTTCGTCGCCACGCGCCGACTCATCGCCGACTGGATGCGCCATTCCGAACCGCTCGCGCTCGCGAACGCGCGCCTTCCCGTCTATCGCGTCCGCCATCGCTTTCCCGTCATCGCCGTCGTCGGCGTCCTGCGCCCGCGCCTGTTCATCGCCAGCCACCTCTTCGAAGAGTTGAGCGCGGAGGAGCTACACGCGGCGATGATGCACGAGCACGGCCACCTCGCGGCGCACGATAACTTGAAACGCGCCGCCCTGCGCGCCTGCCGCGACGTGCTGATGCTCATACCCGCCGGGCGCACGCTCGACGACGCGTGGAACGAACACTCCGAAGCGGCAGCCGACGAATACGCGTCGCGCGCGGGCGACGCGTCGCTCGCGCTCGACCTCGCCTCCGCGCTCGTCAAGATCGCGCGGCTCGCGCCTGCGGGCGCGACGCCCCGACGAATGCCCGCCGGTGCGTTCCTCGTCAGCGAGCACGGCGCGCGCGGCATCGCCTGGCGCGTCGCGCGCCTCGCGCATCTGGCGACGAATGAACCGCCGCGCCCCCACGCTTCAAACGCCGCCCTGAATCTCCTGCTCGCGTGCGCGCTCGCCGCCGCGCTGCTCGTCTCTGCGACAATTTCGCTGAGCCGCCCGCAGGCGCTCGTCCCCCTGCACGGCGCGCTGGAACACGTCGTTGAGGCGCTGGAGTAAAAGAGTCCGCCGCTCGGTCTCGCACTGCCGATGCCCAACTACGAAGGCTGGTAGTAGTTCACGCGCGACGATAATCTCCCCGTTTAACCGACACGACCAAGACAACACAAACAACCCGCCAGCTTGATAGAAGTCAGGACGAAGACGACCGCCGCCGCGCGCCTCGCCGCGTGAAGAGTGGGAATTTATATATCAGTGTAGAATTGTAAGATGAAACAAAGAAGAGTTAAGGCGTTCTCAACGCTCGTGTCGCTGGCCGTCGCGCTCAGCCTCTTGCTCGCCTGCCTGCCCGCGATGGCGAGGGCGGCGCGTGCGGGCGTGCGGACGCAGGACGGGCGCGGCATCGTCTCCGGCACGGTCAAAGATTCTTCGGGGGCGAACGTCGCCGCCGCGCAGGTTTATCTCATCAATCCTCTGCAAGCCGTTTTGAACACGACGAAGACCGATGCGGAAGGGCGCTTCCAATTCGCGAACCTGCCCGCCGGGACATACGAACTGCGCGTCACGCATAGCGGTTTCGACAACCGCCGTCTCTCCGTCAAAGTCGTTTCGCAGGAGACGACGGACGTGGCGGTTGTGCTCGAAGTCAATCGCATCGAGGAGCAGATCACCGTGACGGCGGAGACGGGGCAGGCGGCGGACAAAGATCGCATCGCGCAGCAGGTCAACGTCATCAACGAAAATAACATCCAGCAACGCTCGACCGCCGTGCTCGCGCAGGTGGCCGACGAAGAGGTCGGCGTCTCGCTTCAACGCACCAGCCCGACCATCGGCTCGGTGCTCGTGCGCGGCCTCACCGAAGTCGGCGTCTACGTGGACGGCGTGCGCTATACAAACTCCACGCAGCGCGGCGGCATCAACACCTTCTTCAATCTGAACGACCCGACGAGCCTTCGCGCCGTCGAAGTACTGCGCGGGCCGAACACCGCGCAGTACGGCTCGGACGGACTCGGCGGAACCGTCCAACTCGTCTCGCGCCAGCCCGAGTTCGGCTTCGACCAACCCGAATGGCACGGCGAGTTCAACAACTTCTTCACGAGCGCAGACCTCTCCTACGGCAGCAACGCGCTCTTAACTTACGGCACGAAGCGTTTCGGCGTGCTGGCAAACATCATGGGTCGCCGCGCGAACACGCTCAGGCCGGGCAAAGGCATTGATAGTCACTCGGCCATCACGCGCTTCCTCGGCCTGCCCTCGAACATCACGGG
>DASQDV010000117.1:0-7574 GCA_035633995.1 Pyrinomonadaceae bacterium
GCGAGTCGGCCACCTGCTGCAACTCGCGCAGGATGAACTGCGGGATGACGATTGTGCCGGAGAGGAATCCGGCCTCGGCGATGTCTGCGATGCGCCCGTCGATGATGACGGAGGTGTCGAGGATTTTGAAATCGCGCCGCGTCGTCTTGTCGCTGAAGATGCCGCCGAGCGCGGAGAGGTCTAAATAGTCGCCTTTGGCCGCGCCGACGACCAGCCCGATGTAAGCCATCAGGAAGGTGAGCGCGAGCGTCAGAAAAGTTTTCGTCCCCGGCGCAACCGCGTCCGAATGCTGTGTGCTGATCAGCGAGCCGATCAGGTACGCGCCGACGATCCCCAGAATCGAGCCGACCGCCGCGCCGATCAGCGTCTTCAAAGAAGCGCGCTGGATGCGGCGCTCGAACATAATGATGGCTAAAGCGATGAGGGCGGCGACGATTGCCGACAGCAGCGGCTTGTTCTGGATCGGATGCAACACATACCCGGCCGCCACCAGCAGCGCCGTGAAGACCAGACGGATGAGGATCAAATCCATTTGCATAACGGCGAGAATATTACCACGCCCGCAAAGAACTCGTCACGAAAAGGTTTCTCCGGGCAACGCTGGCCGGAGAAAAAAGCGGCGCGCGACGACGACGAAAGTAGCCGCACGCTGCCCGCGCCCGTTGTCGTTTCGACTGTGACAATCAACGAAGTGTCACAATCGGGCGCGGGTCGCCCTCCGGTCTGGTTAACAATCGCACGGCGCGAACCTTAACGCGCGCTCCGGCGCTCAACAAGGGACGATTTGTAGACATGCGACGAACTATATCCAAGGTGCTCATCTTACTATTGCTGCTGGCGCAGCCCTGTCCGGCGCAATCTCCCGTCGCGTCGCCGTCGCCCGCCCGAAACATGGTCGCCAAAATACCCGACGGCACTCGCGTCGAAATCGCCACGGCGAACACAGTTGATTCCGCCGATGTCAAAGTCGGCGACATCATCAGCTTCCGCGTGTTGAAGGCTGTGAAGATTGAAGGGGCGACGGTCATCGAGGAGGGCGCGCTTGCCCGGGGGCGCGTGGCGAAAGCGAATCGCGGGAGGCCGTTCGGCAAGGCCGGTCAACTCGCTTGGGAGATGCGCGAGGTGGCCGCCGTGAACGGCCAGAGCGTGCCGCTCGCTTTCGTCGAAACGCGCAAGGGTCGAAGCAAAAGCGGCACGGTGGCGACGGCGGCTGTCATCACAGCCGTGCTCTTCCCGGTCACGCCCTTCGCGCTGCTCTGGGGTTTCAAACGCGGCAAGAGCGCCGTCTTACCTGCGGGCACGATCCTACAGGCGGTCACGCGCGGCGACGTGACGCTCACCCTCAACGAGTCTCGCTAGAACAACTCCTCAAGCGCTTCTTCCACCGAGCGCACGCCGACGACGCGCAGACCCAGCAGGCGTTGCGAGCCTTCGGCGTTCGACGCGGGCATGATCAATTTTTTGAAGCCGAGCGCCTGCGCCTCTCTCGCGCGCACCTGCGCCTGCATCGCCCCGCGCACCTCGCCCGTTAAACCGACTTCGCCGAACACGGCGGTCTGCGGATCAATGGGCTTGCTCTTGAAGCCCGAAGCGATAGCCGCGATCACGCCGAGGTCTGCCGCAGGCTCGTCAATTTCAAGCCCGCCCGCCACGTTGATGAAAACGTCTTCCTCTCTCAGACGATAACCGCTGACGCGCTTTTCCAGCACCGCGATCAGCAACGCGATGCGACCCTCCGCGACGCCTAACGCTTTGCGCAGCGGGTAATTGTATTGCGAGCCGGACACGAGCGCCTGCACTTCGACGAGCATGGGGCGCGTCCCTTCCATGCACGCCGTTACGACCGAGCCGGGGGCGTTCAAAGGGCGCTCCTGCAAAAACATCTCCGAAGGATTGGCGACGGGCACGAGTCCCGTACCCGTCATCTCGAAGACGCCGAGTTCGTTGGCCGCGCCGAAGCGGTTTTTCGTCGCGCGCACGATGCGGTGATTGTGGTGGCGTTCGCCCTCGAAGTAGAGCACCGTGTCAACAATATGTTCCAGCGCCTTCGGCCCCGCGATTGAGCCTTCTTTCGTGACGTGGCCGATGAGGAAGACCGGCACGTTGCGATTCTTCGCCAGCATCAAAAACTGCCCCGCCACCTCGCGCACCTGCGAGACGGAACCTGGTGCGCTTTCGATCTTCGGAGAGAAGACCGTCTGGATCGAATCCACGATCACCGCGCCCGGTTCGTTGCGCTCGATCTCATCGAAGATGCTTTCGAGGTTCGTCTCCGGCAGCAGGTAAAGGTTCTTCGCCTCGACGCCCAGGCGCTCGCCGCGCATCTTGATCTGCCGCTCCGATTCCTCGCCCGAAACATACAGCACGCGCGCGCCATTCGCGCTCAACTTGTCTGCGACTTCGAGCAGCAGCGTTGACTTGCCGATGCCCGGATCGCCACCGATCAGGACGAGGCTTCCCGGCACGATGCCGCCGCCGAGCACGCGGTCGAACTCCGTGATGCCCGAAGAGATGCGCGCGTCGTCCTGCGATTCGATGTCGGCATAGGCGACGGGCTTCACCTCGCGCAATCTGAACGTGCCGCGCGCCGCCGCACTCTTCGGAATTGCGCGCACGCGTTCCTCGACAAACGAGTTCCACTCGCCGCATTCCGGGCACTTGCCGAGCGACTTGGGCGCTTGCTTGCCGCAATTCTGGCAGACGTAAACTGTTCCCGACCCTTTTGCCACTTGTTACTTCCCTTCACGTCGCCCCGCGTAAACCGGGCGACTGTCGCGCTCGTTGAAAATAATCTTGTTGTTATTGTCGCCTGCGCCACAACCGGGGTCAAACCAGTAAAGGCGTCCAGAAAGTCCCGTAGGGGCGATTGATAATAGCCCCGCACTTTAGTGCTGGAGATGAAGTTGAGATGATTACGGTGTCGGGTCAGGGACGATTCAAACTTTCCGTATCTAAAGTTTGAATCGTCCCTTACCCGACTTCCGAAACAGCTTTTAAGCCTTAATGATGAAGAGGTGGCTGGGCGACAGGCGCATCTCGCGAAACTTCGATTCGCGGTGCGTTCCCCCCGCGCCCATCTGCGGGTTGGTGATGTCCGCCATGCCGAGTTCGTCAACGAGTTCCTTGACGAAGCCCACCATGCCGTAATCGTGGCTGTGATACTGCATGCCGAGAATCGCCGCCTTCACGCCGGACAATATTCTTCCGGCCAAGGGCACGCTCTGCACGATCTTGTTCTGCTGCACGCGCGCGACGACGCGGGTTAGACGATAGAGCAGAGGGTTGAACTCTTTCCCGCCTTGCCTGTAAGCGATGCCGTCCACCCACAAGTCCCAGTAGCCCGTGCCCCAGTCTTCGACGACATAGACGCCGCCGCTCTTGAGGTGTCTATCGAACAGATGCTGGAAGCTGGCGCGCGCGAGCACGCCGATGTGCGCGCAGTCGTCAATGATGATGTCGAAGCCTTCCGGGGCGTTTTCCCGCGCGATGCGGTCGAGGAGCGCCGTGTCCTGCTGCATTCCCTGATAGGTGCGTATGCGCCCGGTCGGGTCTTCCAGCCGGGCGGGTTCGATGTCGAGGCCGACGATGAGGCCACGCTCGAAATAGTCGCGCCAGAGGAGGAGCGAGCCGCCTTCTTTGATGCCGAGTTCGAAGAGACGCACCGGCTCCCGGCGCAGAGGCTCGAAGTAATGTTCGTAGTTGCGCAGGTAATGCGTGTGGACGGCCTTATCCGTGTCGTATCTTCCGGCGATGTCGGCAAGTTCGAGCATGAGTTTTTAGCGTCGCGGCCAAACGCGACGGGCGACGTTTAATCGCCGAGCAGTTCCTTGATCCGCTCCACCGGACGACCGATGACGGCGCGCTCGCCCCGCTCGACGACGGGGCGTTGCATGAGTTCCGGATGCTCCGACATGAGCGCGATGGCCTCGTCGTCCGTCAATTCGCGCTTCTCCGGATTCAGTTCGCGGTAGAGAGCTTCCTTCGTGCGCAGCAGATCGCGCGCAGGCGTGCGCAGCTTGCCGACGAGTTCGCGGAGTTTGCTCTCGCCGAGCGGCGCGGTGATGTAGTTGACCTTCTCAAAAGCGATGCCGCTCTCACGGAGCAGGCGGTCGGCCTCGCGGCAGGTGCTTCAAGTCGGTTTTTCGTAGATCGTGACATGGTCGTCGTTCATTCCTGTGCCCCTCCGATGTCAAAGGAAGATGCCGCGCACGCTCGTCGCTTCGGCCACACGCCCGACGACGAGGATGCAAGCGATGGTCAAGCATCCGCGTGCTCCTCCCGTTGCGGGTTGTCTGAAAAACTTTTAGCTGTCTTCGGCGTGTTCCTCGATTTCGAGAATGTCGCCTTTGGTGAAGAGGTAGGTGCGCATGTGTTTATCGAAGACGGGATTGATGCGCCGCAGGTATTCGAGCGCCATCATGGCGTGCTCGATCTCCTCGTCGCGGTTGTGTTCGAGGATGCGGCGCAGTTGCTTGTCCTTCGTCACCTCGGCGCGCTGGTTGTACCAATCCACCGCCTCCAACTCTTCCTGCACCGACTTGATGGCGCGCGAAAAATTCAACGTCTCTTCGCTCATCTTCTCGTAACTCTCATGCCACTCTGCGCTGGTTGCCATGATGATTGCCCTCCTCAAGGTATGAAACTTTAGCGGTCAGCGTTTCGCTGAAAAAATTGCGCCTCATCCTACCCTAGTCTTCGAGCCAAAGTCTAAAGATAAAGAATCGAGCGCGCGGCGGCAGTTCGGGCGCGGCGTCGTTTCGGGAACAAGATGCGGCGCGGCGGAGTCTAAAGCTGCCAGAGTCCGCTCGTCACAGACCCGTTTGGCACCGGCTACAGAGAGGACTAAAAGTTATGTTCAATCAACTGATCGAATCCGGTTCGCATAAAAAAGACATGGCGCGCAGAGGGCGTTTCTTTCTGGGCGCGCTCGGTTTCTACACGGTGCTGCTGCTCGTCGCGGGCGTGGCGAGCGTCTACGCTTACGACTCGCACCTGAGCACGCAGAATCTCGAACTCTACACGCTCGTCGCGCTGCCGCCCGCGACGCCGCAGGATGAGCACAAAAGACCCGACGAACCGCCGCGCCCCGCCTCCGGAGCGCACCGCAACGAGGTCGCACAGCGCATTGACGCCGTCGAGCGCCTGCTGGACAACACGCGCCCGCCCCACACCATCTCGACCGAGAGCAACCGCGTCGCAGAGATACCGAAGAACAGGTCTTTCGTCCCCGGCGACAGAGATACCGACCCCGCCGACAACGGCGGCGGTTTGAACAACCTGCCGGGAACCGGTCACGTGCCGGGCAACAACCGCAACGCCGTCGTCGTGCGGGTTGCGCCTACGGACGACCCCGAGCCGCCGCGTGCCACACCGACGCCCACGACCGCGAAACCGCCGGAGCGCATCAGAGTTGCCAGCAGCGTCATCAGCAGCAAGATCATCACGAAGCCCGCGCCCGCTTATCCCATCATCGCCCGGCAGGTGAAAGCGCAGGGGGCTGTGACGGTCGAGATTTTGATTGACGAACAAGGCCGCGTCGTCTCTGCGCATGCGACGAGCGGCCACCCCCTGCTGCGCGCCGCCGCGCAACAGTCCGCCTATCAGGCGCGCTTCTCGCCGACATCAATCTCCGGCCAGCCCGTCAAAGTGTCCGGCGTCATCACCTACAACTTTATCCTTCAATAACACAAGAGAAAGGAGACTCACGAAGAGCACACAGCAAAAAGTCAGGAAGGGTCAATAGAGGGGAACGGGGAACAGGGTAACGGGAAAAGCTGAAAGCAAAGCGTGGCGTCATCAAGATGCTTTCCTGTTTTTACCTTTCCCCTTCCCCTGTCCTCCTTCACCGATGCCCGTTATCCCTTCGCCTTTTAACTTGCGCGGCACGCGAGCGCTGATGCCGCAGGTGATTTCGTATGAGATTGTGCCCGCCACATTCGCGATCTCTTCGGCGGGCAAAAGGAGTTCGCCGTCCGCGCCGAGGAGCGTCACACAGTCGCCGTGTGCGACGCCTTGTATGTCCGTCACGTCGAGCAAGGTCAAGTCCATCGAGACGCGACCGACGACGGGCGCATACTGGCCGCGCACGAGGACGCGCCCGCGATTCGACAGAGCGCGCGTGTAGCCGTCGTGATAACCGATGGGCAAGGTGGCTACGAGCGTCGGGCGCGTCGCTTTGAACGTGCCACCGTAGCCGAGCGTCTCACCCGCCCCGATCCACTTCAACAAAATGATACGCGAACGCACGTTCATCACCGGGCGAAACGGCGGCGGCTCTGGCATAGCCTGCAACACGTCGCGCCAGAGTCCGTAGAGCACGCCGCCCGGCCTGACCATGTCGCCGCGCGCCGCCTTGTGCGCGAAGGTCGCCGCCGAGTTCGCCATGTCGCAGAACGTGGGCGCGTGCCCGTGCGCGCGAAATGACGCACGCGCCGCTTGAAAACGCGTCAACTGCTCCTCTGTAAACGAATCGCGCGCCGCGTCATCCGCCGATGCGAAATGCGTCATCAAGCCGTCCACGCGCAGGTTGGCAAATTTTTTGAGCGCACGCGCAAACTCTTCCGCCTCGTCGTGGCGCACGCCGAGCCGCCCCATCCCCGTGTCAATCTTGACGTGGACATCCGCGACGATGCCCTCGCGTCGCGCCGCCTCGTCGAACGCCTCCGCCGTGTCGAGCCGGTAAACGACTGGCACGAGTTTGTGCTCGATGAGCGCGCCCGCCTGCCCCTCCCAGAATCCTTCGAGGCACAGAATCGGCTGCCCGATTCCGGCGCGGCGCAACTCGATGCCCTCTTCCGGCAAAGCGACGCCGAACCAATCCGCCCCTTCCGCCGCGAGCCTCCGCGCGCAAGCCACCGCCCCGTGCCCGTAAGCGTCGGCCTTCACGACGCACATCACTTTGACTTCGCCGCCGACGAGCCGACGCACCACGCGAAAGTTTGACGCCAGCGCATCGAGATCAATCTCCGCCCACGTCGGTCGCCCGGCGTGCGTTTTCGCGTCGCCGCCGCAGTCATAGATGTTTCCCGCGTCGTCTTGATCCGGCATGTTTTATAAAACGGAGTCCCGTAGTAACGATTGAATCGAACATTCAAACGTCGCTACGGGACAAAGACTAACATTCGCGTTGCCGGCCGCCCTCGCTACTCGCGCCACATGTTCTCGAAGCGCGTGAACTCTTTGAGGAAGGCGAGGTTGACCGTGCCCGTCGGGCCGTTGCGCTGTTTGGCGATGATGACTTCGGCGATTCCGGCGTTCTCTTCCGTGCGGTTGTACTGTTCCTCGCGATAGATGAAGGCAACCACGTCGGCGTCCTGCTCGATGGCGCCCGACTCGCGCAGGTCTGCGAGTTGCGGCCGGTGGTCTGTGCGCGCTTCGGGCGCGCGCGAAAGCTGCGAGAGCGCGACGAGCGGCACGTTCAACTCCTTCGCCAGCCCCTTCAATTCGCGCGAGATTTGCGACACTTCCTGCTGCCGCGACTCCGAACGCTTCGACGAGCCGGACATCAACTGCAAATAGTCTACGATGATCAGATCGAGCCGCTTCTGTTCCGCCGCCAGCCGCCGCGCCTTCGC
>DASQDV010000118.1:0-4109 GCA_035633995.1 Pyrinomonadaceae bacterium
CCGAACGCTTACCGCATCAAGCTGGACGGCTCGGAGCGCACGCGCCTCACGACGCAAAGCGGTTCGCATCGCGTGGATTTCAACCCGACCTTCACGCACTACGTACACTACTGGAACGACCTCAACACGCCGACGCAGGTGCGTCTCTTCGACGTGAACGGCAAACTCGTGCGCGTGCTCGCCGAAAACAAGGTCGCCGCGCTCTCGCAGTACAAACTCGGCAAGGCCGAATTGATGCAGGTCAAGACGCGCGACGGCTTCACGATGGAAGCGATGATGATTCGCCCGCCCGACTTCGACCCGTCGAAAAAATATCCGGTGATGTCGTTCACCTACAGCGGGCCGCAGGCCGCTCAGGTGCGCGACGCGTGGGGCGGCGCGGCTTACATGTGGCACCAGATGCTCGCGCAGAAGGGCTACATCATCTGGGTCTGCGACAACCGCACGGCGAGCAACAAGGGCGTCGAGTCGGCGTGGCCGGTCTATCGCAACTTCGGCGAGTTGGAACTGCGCGATCTGGAAGACGGCGTGGCGTGGTTGAAGTCGCAGCCCTACGTTGACGGCTCGCGCATAGGCATCTGGGGCTGGAGCTACGGCGGCTTTATGACCTCTTACGCCTTGACGCACAGCAAGAACTTCAAGATCGGCATCGCCGGGGGCAGCGTCACCGATTGGCGCGATTACGACAGCATCTACACAGAGCGTTACATGGGCACGCCGCAAAACAACCCGGAAGGCTACCGCAAGGCTTCGCCGCTCCACAACGCGAAAGATTTGCACGGCAAAATCCTGCTCATACACGGCCTGATGGACGACAACGTCCACGTCCAGAACACCATCCAGTTCGCCTACGAACTACAGAAGGCGGGCAAGCCCTTCCAACTCATGCTCTATCCCAAGTCGCGGCACGGCGTCACAGACCCGCTGCTCGTCAAGCACATGCGCCAGATGATGACCGATTTCATCCTGCAAAACTTGTAAGACGGGAGGAAAGGGAAAAGGGTAAAGGATTGAAGCCCCGCGAGGGGCGGAATATTTATAGCCCACGGCGCGAGCCGTGGGATCAGACGCAAGATAGAATTGAGAAGCCCCGTCAGGGGCGAAAGAGATTCAACGTCGAACTTCTTTCGCCCCTGACGGGGCTTGATAACTTTATCTGTGCTCTTGATCCCCGCGCTGACGCACAGGGCTACTATCTGTCGCCCCTGTCGGGGCTAAATAAGATCACCTTTACCCTTTCCCCGTTCCTATCTTCGCTGGCAGCGCGGGCAAAAGTATGTTGAGCGTCCGGCGTGCGTGATGCGGCGGATCGGGGCGCGGCAACTCAGGCACGGTTCGCCTTCGCGCCCGTAGACGCGCCAGCGACCGCCCCAGCCGCCGTCGTAGTAACTGCCGTCAATATTTTCGGGATCGACATTCATGGTCGAGCCGTGTGCGATGGATTCATGGAATACGTCGAGGATGGCGCGATGGAGGCGGGGCAGGCGTCGCGCGGAAACTTCTGCGGCGGGACGAAAGGGATTGATGCGCGCGAGGAACATGGCTTCTGCGGCGTAGATGTTGCCGAGACCCGTCACCTTAGTTTGATCGAGCAGCGTCTCCTTCAAAGTCCGGCGCGTGCGTGCGAAAGTCGCGCGCAGGTAATGGGGCGTGAAGTCCAGGGAGAAGGGTTCGGGGGCGAGCAGGCGCAATTCCTTCGCGTGTCCGAGTTCCGCCGCGCCGCAGAGTTTCATCATCCCGAAATGGCGTTGATCGGAGAAGACGAGCCGCCGTTCGTCATCAAGATAAAAGAGCGCATGGGTGTGCTTCGGCAACGCGGCTTCGGGGGGCAGCAGCAAAAACCTTCCGGTCATGCGCAGGTGCGCGATCAACACCAACTCACGCTCCAACTCGAACAGCACATGCTTGCCGCGCCGCGTGACGCGCTCGATGCGACGCCCACGCAGACGCCGCGCGAACAGGGCGGGCGGCGTCTCCGGCGCAAGCCCCGCGCGCAAAAGTCTCGCGGCAACCACGCGGCGCGAACCGACGAGGCCGTCGAGCGCGCGTGCGACGAGTTCGACTTCGGGAAGTTCAGGCATAAGGGATAGATGTTAGATGCTGGATGTTAGTCAGTGAAATTAACTGATCTGCAAGGCGAGATAAAAACCTGCATCCGGCATCTAGTATCTGGCATCTGCTCTGGCCGCCATCGCGGTGCCCTCTTCGAGCAACTCATTCATCTTTGATATTGAGGTGGCTTCGGCGTAGATGCGCAGGACGGGTTCCGTGCCGGACTGGCGGAAGAGCAGCCATGATTCGTCGCCGAAGACGAGCTTGACCCCGTCGAGATGCGAGAAGCCGTGCACGGTGTAGCCTGCCACGTCTGCGGGCGGTGAGACGGAGAGCGTCTCGACGAGGTTCAGGCCGCGCGCCACTTCGATGTGCAGGTCGCGCCGCCCGAAATAGAACTCGCCGAACTCGCGGTGCATCTCTTTGACCATCTCCGAAGGCGTTTTACCTGCCGCGACGATGGCTTCGAGGAAGACGAGCGAATTCAAAATGCCGTCGCGTTCGGGAATGTGGCCTTTGACGCCGACGCCGCCCGATTCTTCCGCGCCGATCAGTATGTCTTCGCGCAGCATGAGGTCGGCAACGTACTTGAAGCCGATGGGCGTCTCGTAGAGTTTCAGATTGTGCGCGGCGGCGATGCGTTTGGTGAGCACGGATTGCGAGTAGGTACGCACCACCCCGCCCGTCATCCCGCGCCGCCGCGCGAGGTGCAGGAGCACGACGGGGACGACTTCGTGCAGCGGCATCGGCTCGCCCAGTTCGTGGACCGCGCCGACGCGGTCTGCGTCGCCATCGGTCGCCAAGCCGACGAGCGCCCCCGTCTCGCGTACGCGCGCACGCAAAGGCGCGAGGTTCTGATCAATCGGTTCGGGGTTGACGCCGCCGAACTGCGTGTCGCGTGCGGCGCGAATCGTCTCGACCGAGAGCGCGCCGCCACGCAAAAAACTCTCCACCCAGCGACCGCCCGACCCGTGCATCGGATCGACTATGACGCGCGCCGCCGCTGCCCGCAATTTTTCCAGATCGACGTAGGAGGCGATCTGCGCGCGATAACTTTCTATGGAATCGTCCAGCCCGCCGCGCATGGCCTCGCTCAAGTCGCTGCGGCGCGGCGGTTGCGCGTCAACAAGCGATTCGACGGCGGCGGTCGTCTCGCGCGTCGCGCTCCCGCCCCACGCCGCTTTGATCTTGAAGCCGTTGAACTCCGCAGGGTTGTGCGAGGCCGTAATCACCACCCCGCCCGCCGCCCCGCGCTCGCGCACCGCCCACGAGACGAGGGGCGTCGGCACGTCGCTCGCACACATCGCAACTTTGATTCCGTTGCCGACCAACACTTCCGCCGCGCGCTCGGCAAACTTCTCCGACAAAAAGCGGCGGTCGTAGCCGACGACGACGTGCGGCGTCGCCGCCTCCTCCTCGGCGTTCGCGCGCGTCGCCTGCTGCGGCTGGTTGAGAAAGTCCGCGTAGGCTTGCGCGACGCGTTCGAGGTTGGCGAAGGTGAATTCGTGCGCGATGACGGCGCGCCAGCCGTCCGTGC
Organism: Pyrinomonadaceae bacterium; assembly: GCA_035633995.1. Taxonomy (GTDB): domain Bacteria; phylum Acidobacteriota; class Blastocatellia; order Pyrinomonadales; family Pyrinomonadaceae; genus JAIVJZ01. Next base: position 3,590 of record DASQDV010000118.1, read on the forward strand.
CGAAGAGGATGGGCGCGCGCGGACTGCGTTCGGGGATCAGGCGTCCGCTCATAGAGCGCCGCCCGTCTGCGTGTAGTCTGTGAGCGATGTTTTGTCGCCGAGCACGGCGCCCGCCAGGACGCGCGCCTCGCGCCCGACGTGGCAGCCGCGCCCGACGATGGCGTTCGATATTTGCGCGCCCGCCGAGACGCGCGCGTGCGCCCAGACGACGGAGTTTTCGATGCGCGCGCGCTCGTCTATGTAACAATTCTCGCCGAGCACGGAGTTGATGATCTGCGCGCCCGGTTTGATCATGCAGCCGTCCGCGATGAGCGAGCGGTCGTCAATCTCCGCCGCCGTCGCCGACTCGAAATTGCCCTGTCGCGCCCCTGCAAGGTTGACGTGGCCGACGCGACCCGCGAGCAGGTCGTGATGAACTTGCAGGTAACGCTCGGACGTGCCGATGTCGATCCAGTAGGCGTCGTCGGGGATGTGGGCGTAGAAGGGTTCGCCGCGCCGGAGCAGGTCGGGGAAGAGTTGA
>DASQDV010000119.1:0-3138 GCA_035633995.1 Pyrinomonadaceae bacterium
GTGCGTGAGGGTCATGTAGCGTATGCCGAGGCGGTAGAAATCGCGCAAGGCCATCAACGAATTTTCAATCGCGTGGCCGCCCTCGATGCCCATCAGCGCGGCGATCTTCTTCTGTTTCTTCGCGCGCCGGATGTCGGCCACCGAATACGACATCACGAGATCGTTCGGGTATCTCTCCGCCGCGCGGTAAACCATGTCGATCAAATCCATCGCGCGCCGCGCCGAACCGCCGCGCGCGGCATAGCTGCGATCCACGTAGACGGAGAAGAATTCGGCGCTGAGGCCGCCCTCCTTCATGCGCGCGATGTCCGTGTGATACTTGCCGACGGAAGACTGTCCGATGTCGTAGTTCTCGTCGAACATGAAGGAGAGGATGTCGTTGTGCGAGTCCACGACGATTGCGGAGCGTTGCAGCTTGAGCGTGCGTTGCCACAGTCGCTCGTCCCGCGCGGTAGTAGCAGTAGTAGCGGTGCCGGGAGCGCGCAGCGTGTCGGTGACGGGCACGGTCTTCGTCGTCTCTTTGCTCTGCGGCAGCGCGGTCGAGCAGAAGGCGACGAGTAAAAGTATGGTCAACGCGGGGCGGCGAAAAGTTTTCTTCTGATTCATGGTGTGCTTCTTAGAGTTCTCTTCAAGAGATGAACCGGATGGGGCGTACTTTACCGGAGAGACCTGCGGCAGACAAGCTAGAGGTGAGCGCGGCGCGCGTGACGAGAGGCGGCGCGCGGCACGGCGCGTGCGAGCCACACAGTCATTGTCGCGTCAAGCGGTTCTGTGATACACAGGACGTTAACCGGAAGCGCAATTTTCAGTTTGAGGCGCGAGCGTTTACGCGCCGCCATTTTTTCGACAGGAGATTCGGGCGCAGTTTATGTCTTCCTCGACGACGAACATCGAATCCGTGATGCACGAGGAGCGCGTCTTCCCGCCGCCGCAGAGTTTCTCTGAGGCCGCACGCATCAAGTCTCTGGAAGATTACGAACGCCTGTGCGCCGAGGCTGGCGCCGCGCCCGATGCCTTCTGGGCGCGCATGGCCGGGGAAGAACTTCACTGGTTCAAACGCTGGGACACGGTCTTGAAGTGGGACGCGCCGCACGCCGAGTGGTTCGCCGGAGGGCGCACGAACGTCTCGTACAACTGCCTCGACCGTCATCTACAGACGTGGCGGCGCAACAAGGCCGCGATCATCTGGGAGGGCGAACCCGGCGAACAGCGCACGCTGACCTACGGGCAACTGCACCGTGAAGTCTGCCGCTTCGCCAATGTCCTCAAGCGCATGAACGTAGAGGCGGGCGACCGCGTCGCGCTCTACATGCCGCTCATCCCCGAACTCGCCATCGCCATGCTCGCCTGCGCGCGCATCGGCGCGACCCATTCGATCATCTTCGGCGGCTTCTCCGCGACAGCGATTGTCGACCGCGTCAACGACGCGAGTTGCAAACTCGTCGTCACGGCTGACGGCGGGTGGCGGCGCGGCGCGGAAGTGAAGTTGAAGGCGACCGTGGACGAGGCTTTGAAAAAGACGCCGAGCGTCGAGCACTGCATCGTCGTGCGCCGCACGGGGTCGAAAGTTCAGATGCAGGCGGGGCGCGACCACTGGTGGCACGAACTCGTGGAGACGGTTTCAGCCGACAACGAGCCGGCGGAACTCGACAGCGAGCACCCGCTCTTTATCCTCTACACGTCGGGCACGACCGGCAAACCGAAAGGCATCCTGCACACGACCGCAGGCTACCTGCTCTGGGCGCACCTGACGACGAAGTGGGTCTTCGATCTTCGCGACGAAGACACTTACTGGTGCACGGCGGACATCGGCTGGGTGACGGGTCATTCCTACGTCGTCTACGGGCCGCTCTCGAACGGCGCGACGACCTTGATGTACGAAGGTGCGCCGAACTGGCCTGAGCCGGACAGATTCTGGCGCATCGTCGAACTCCACCGCGTCAGCATCTTCTACACCGCGCCGACGGCCATCCGCGCCTTCATCAAGTGGGGCGAGCAGTGGGTCTTGAAACACGATCTTTCCAGTCTTCGCCTGCTCGGCACGGTCGGCGAGCCGATCAACCCGGAGGCGTGGATGTGGTACAGGCATGTCGTCGGAGGTGGCCGCTGCCCGATTGTCGATACGTGGTGGCAGACGGAGACGGGCGGCATCATGATCTCGCCTCTGCCGGGCGCGACGCCGACCAAACCCGGCTCGGCCACGCGGCCTCTGCCCGGTATCGAAGTTGACATTATGACGAAGACGGGCGAGGCGGTCGGCAGCGGCGAGGGCGGCTACCTCGTGATCAAACGCCCCTGGCCTTCGATGCTGCGCACGATCTGGGGCGACGACGAACGCTATCGCGCGGCTTACTGGTCGGAGATCGAGGGCGTCTATTTCGCGGGCGACGGCGCGCGGCGCGACCCTGACGGTTATTACTGGATTATGGGGCGCGTTGATGATGTCATAAATGTAAGCGGGCATCGTCTGGGCACGATGGAGGTCGAGAGCGCGCTCGTCTCGCACGAAGCGGTAGCGGAGGCGGCGGTCGTCGCGCGACCGGACGAAATCAAGGGTTCGGGCATCGTGGCCTTCGTCACGCTCGAAGGCTCGCGGCAGACTTCCGACGAGTTGAAAGAGGAGTTGCGCCGTCACGTCGCGCGCGAGATCGGCGCGCTGGCGCGTCCCGACGAGATCAGGTTTACGGATCAGTTGCCGAAGACGCGCTCCGGCAAGATCATGCGACGGTTGCTGCGCGAGATCGCTTCGAGCGGCGCGGTCGCGGGCGACACGACGACGCTCGAAGATTTTTCCGTGCTCGAAAAACTGCGCGCGCAGGAAGAAGAATGAAAGAAAGGAAACGATGAACGATGAACGCGGAACGATGAACGGAAAGCAGTTGCTTCCGCTTCATCAGTCTGCCTTCATCGTCCCGCGTTGGTTTTATTTATGTCTCAACACCACACGACCGAGCAGCGGACGGGGCCGCGTTATGTGATCAGTTTGCCGGTGCGCGCCGAGTGGGATGACGGCGCGTCGGGCGAGCATGTTGTCGTCGAAGGGCAGACGACGAACGTGGGGCCGATGGGCGCGCTCGTGCATCTGGAGACGCTGCCGGACGTGGGCAGCCGCGTGCAGATCGCCGTGATGCGCGAGGG
>DASQDV010000120.1:0-3822 GCA_035633995.1 Pyrinomonadaceae bacterium
GAAGGGCACGACCTCATACTCGAAATGCGGGCAGAAGATGCTGAGAGCGAGAAAGGCGCTCGTCAGTTTGCCGGGCACGGCGACTTTCAACTTCGAGATTTCTTCCGGCTTGAACTTCTCGCGCGAGACGACGATGGGGCCGTAGTTGTCGCCGATGCTCGCGCCGTGCGGCAGGAGCGCATACTTGTCCGCGATGTAGGCGTAGGCGTGGAAGCTGATGGCCGTCACGTCATAGACGCCGCGCATCGCCTTCTCGTTCAAAGTCTGGATGTCTTCGAGGACGTGCGTGAAACGAAGGTGGCCTGTGTCGAGTTTGTTGGTGGCGAGTCCGTAGAACATGAAGGCGTCGTCCGAATCGGGCGAGTGCGCGACGGTGATGGTTTGTGTCTGGATGTCGGTCGTCATAAAGCGTTGTCAGTTGTCTGTGGTCAGTTGTTTCCAATCAGGATGTAAGCTTAGTGCTTCCGCGTCAAGTGAGTCGGCCATAGTAAATTTCGGTGTCGTACTCGAAAGTGACCGTGCCGCGCTCGTTGTGCGCGTCGAAGGCGCGGGAGAGTGCGGCGAGCAGCGGCTCGTAGTTCGGCTCGCCTTCGAGCGGAACGTAAGAGGCCGAGAGGATTCTGCCGCGCAACCCTTCGTAGTCGAACACCTGCCGGTTCTCGAAACTCTCGACCGCGAAGCCTCCGGCGAAAAACTTTCTGAGCGTCGGCTCGTGCGTGTACTGCTCGGCAACCCGTGCATAGTCCGTGCCGTAGGTGCGCAGGATGTCTTCAAGTTCGCGCAGGAACGGGGTCGTGTCAACCCTGCGCATGTTCCAGACGAGCGCGACCCAGCCGCCCGGCTTCAAGATGCGCGCGAACTCTTGCCGCGACATCTCCGCATCGAACCAGTGAAAAGCCTGCGCGGCGGTGATGATGTCAATGCTCGCGTCTGCGAGCGTCGTCGCTTCGGCTGTGCCGTTGACGCTCCTGAAATTGGGAAACTCGCCGAGTAACTCCTCCGCCGCGCCGCGCATCGCCTCATTCGGCTCGACGGCGAAAACCGTGCAGCGTTCGCGCAGAAACATCTCCGTCAGGATGCCCGTCCCCGCGCCCACATCCGCGACGACCGACGCCGCGCTCAAGCCCAACTCCGCGCGCATGAACTCTACCACCGCCGCCGGATACTTCGGGCGATAGGCGACGTAGTTTGTCACACGATTTGTGAATCTTTTCGTCGGCTCGCTTTTAGTTGTTGAACTCATCTGACAATTCAAAGACGCGCGGTTATACGAGGACAGATTCGCGCTCCACCGGATTGTAGAGCGTGTCGCGTTCGACGGCCTCGAATCCGGCCTCTGCGATGAGCGCGGCGATCTCGCCCTTGTTCATACGCACTTCGTTGTTCGACTCGACCGAATAGCTCTCGGTGAGTTCGCCGCCTTCGGTGATGGTGCCGTCCAGATCGTTCGCGCCGTAGTGCAGGGCGACCTGCGCGAGCCGTTTGCCGAGCATCACCCAGTAGGCTTTGATGTGCGGGAAGTTGTCGAGCATGAGACGCGAGACGGCGATGGTCTTCAACGAATCCACGCCCGACGGCCCCGGACACGTGGAGAGCTTCGTGCCTTCGGGGTAGAAGGCGAGCGGGATGAAACACTGAAAGCCTTCGCTTGCGTCCTGTTGCTCGCGGAGTCGAATAAAATGATCCACGCGGTCTTCGACCGATTCGATGTGGCCGTAGAGCATCGTCGCGTTGGTCTTGAGTCCTGCGGCGTGGACTTTGCCCGCGAGCGCGAGCCAGCGCGCGGCGTCCGTCTTGTGCGCGCAAATCCTTGAGCGCGTCGGTTCGCGGAAAATCTCCGCGCCGCCGCCGGGGCACGAGTCCATCCCCGCCTCCTTCAACTGCCCGATCACGTCCTCGTCGCTCATCTTGTAGAAGCCCGCCATGTGATCGAGTTCGACCATCGTGAAGGCTTTCAGATGAAGACGCGGGTAAGCGCGCTTGAGGTTCGCGAGCAAATCCGTGTAGTAGCGGAAGGGGAGTTTCGTGTTCAACCCGCCGACGATGTGAAGTTCGGTTGCGCCCTCCGCGACCGCTTTGCCCGCGATCTGGATCGCCTCTTCGACGTTGTGCGTGTAGGCGTCGGGCTGGCGCGGCGTGCGGTAGAAGCCGCAGAACTTGCAGTCGGCGTAACAGACGTTCGTGTAGTTGAAATGCCGGTTGACGTTGTAATACGTGCGCCGCCCGTGCAGGCGTCTGCGGACGGTGTCGGCCAGTTTCGCCAGCGCCGCCAGATCGTCGGTCGCGTACAAAGTCAGGCCGTCAGCGAAAGACAGACGCTCACCCGCTTCGACTTTGGAAGCGAGCCGGTTGAGTTGCGGGTCGTGTGAAAAATTCATGGTGTTGTTCAAATAAATATTGCGCAGCCGAAGGTGATTAAAAGTATGACGCTGACGAAGGCGTTCGTCGTGAAGAAGGCGGCGTTCAGGCGGCTGAGATCGTCGGCGCGCACGAGCGAGTGTTGATAGACGAGCAGCGCGCCGGTCGCAGCGACACCGGCGAGCGCGAGCGTGCCGGGCGTCGCCGCGAGGTACAGCGCGACGAGCGCGGCGAACGCCCCGGCGTGAAGCAGGCGCGCGATCCAGAGCGCGCCGCTGACGCCTGTGCGCGCAGGAATTGAGCGCAAGCCCGCCGCGCGGTCGAAGTCTATGTCCTGGCAGGCGTAGAGCACGTCGAACCCGGCTGTCCAGAGCATGACGACGAGCGAGAGCAGGAGCGGCACGGGGCTATCGAGCGAGCCGCTGACGGCGATCCAAGCGCCCGTCGGCGCAATCGACAGGCACCAGCCGAGGACGAGGTGCGAGAGCGACGTGAAACGCTTCGTGTACGAATAGAACAGCACGCTCGCGAGCGCGACCGGCGCGAGCAGGAGCGTCAGGCGATTGAGCATCGCCGCCGCAACGAAAAAGAGTGCCGCCGCCGCGAGCGTGAACGCCCACGCGAACCTGAGGGAGAGCAACCCGGCGGGGATCGCGCGCGTGCGCGTGCGCGGGTTGGCCGCGTCGAACTTGTGATCGACGATGCGGTTGAAGGCCATCGCGGCGGAGCGCGCGCCCACCATCGCCAGAGTGATCCAGAGCAACTGCCACGCCGCAGGCAAGCCGCGCGCCGCCAGCAACGCGCCGAGCAGCGCGAAGGGCAGCGCAAAGAGCGTGTGCTCGATCTTGATCATTTCGAGCGTCGTGCGAATGCTCTGCGCGGTCGTGTTTGTTACTTCGGAACTCATCTACAATTCGTCCGTCGTCCGTTGTTCTTTGTCCGCCGGGCAAACGCGCACGCTCTTGCGAGAGAGCATGCTGCCTGACTACCTCCGGCGAAGTTCACTGCAAGCCTAAGGCCACGTCTCGGGAGCGCGAAAACGGCTGTCGCGACGGGTGCGATTTTTGCAATTCGCGACTCGCGCGCCGCACGCGTCGCAGTCTGCAAAGTTCAATCGCCATCTACGGCGACGGGCGCGTCAGCCGTCGCCCCGGCCTGCTCGCCCTGCCATTCGGTGCGCCGCGTGTGGGGTACGCCGAATTGATCGAGTATGCGGAAGACCAGATGGTCAACCAACTCTTCGATGCTCTGCGGGCGATGATAGAAGGCGGGGCTGGCGGGCAGGATGCGCGCCCCGGCGTGCGCGAGCCTGAGCATGTTCTCAAGGTGAATCGCGTTATAGGGCGACTCGCGCGGCACGATAACGAGCTTGCGCCCCTCCTTCAGGGTCACGTCCGCCGCGCGGTGGATCAAATTGCTCCCCGCGCCCGAAGCGATTGCGCCGAGCGTTCCCATCGAGCAGGG
>DASQDV010000121.1:0-2163 GCA_035633995.1 Pyrinomonadaceae bacterium
ACGGCGACGCCGCTCCCGCGCAGGCACGGCCCCGTAACGCCCATGTCAATCGCGTCTTCGGCGGTGATGATGCCGACCCCCTGCGTGCGCGTCTGGAAAATGCGGTTGCCGGAAAGCAGCGTCTCGAATTCGTCAACGGCCTTCGGGAATTTGTCTATGAATTGCTGGACGCGCCGCTCGAAGCCTGCGGGCAGGTCCATCATCAGCCCGCCGATGCGAAAGTAAGACGGCGTCAGGCGACCGCCCGAAGCGGCTTCGATCAAGTTCAGAATCTTCTCGCGCTCGCGGAAGGCGTAGAAGAAGACGGTCATCGCGCCGATGTCGAGCGCGTGCGTCCCCAGCCAGACCATGTGCGAGGCGATGCGCTGCAATTCGCACATCAAAACGCGAATCACCTGCGCGCGTTCCGGGATTTCGAGGCCGAGCAATTTCTCCACCGCCATCACGTAACACAAATTGTTGCCGAGCGGATTCAGGTAGTCCATCCGGTCTGTGATGACGATGCCCTGCTGGTACTTCTTGTACTCAAACAGCTTCTCCATCCCCGTGTGGAGGTAGCCGATGTCGGGCGTGCACTTGACGACCATCTCGCCGTCGAGGACGAGTTCGAGACGCAGGACGCCGTGCGTCGAAGGGTGCTGCGGCCCCATCGAGATCGTCATCTGCGTGTCGAACGGCTGATCGACAACCTCGAACTGCGGCGGAAGATTTGCGACCATAATCTTAGGTTTCGAGTTTCAGGTTTCAAGTTTCAGGTCTGACGGGTTCTTCGTTCTTTAACTTGAAGCCCGCAACCTGAACCTTGAAACTTTATGACAGGCTGTACGGCTCGTAGCCGCGCAGCGGGAAGTCTTTGCGCAGCGCGTGTCCCTGCCAGTCGTCGGGCAGAAGGATGCGGCGCAAATCGGGATGGCCGTCGAAACGGACGCCGAACATGTCGAAGGTTTCGCGCTCGTGCCAGTTGGCCGTGCGCCACACGTTCGTCACGGTCGGCACGCGCGCGTCTTCTTCGCCGACCACCACTTTGAGACGCAAACGGTGAAATTTCGTCGTCGAAAATAGATGATAGTTGACTTCGAAACGCGGGTCTTCTTCCGGCCCGCGATCCACGCCGCAGATGTCCGCGAGCATGTTGAAGTTGAACTGCGGCGCGGTCTTCAAATACTCACACAACTCTACGATGTGCTCGCGCGGCACGACGATTGTGATCTCGCCAAACGCCTGGATGACCTCCGAAACAGCGTCGGCATGCGACGCTTGCAGCGCGGCGATCAACCCCGCGTCCGCCTGATCCTTCAACGGTTCGCTCGCCGTCTGCTCGGCTATCGCCTGTTCGCGCTCGATGTCTTTGCTCATTTGTCCGTCGTTCTTTGCCCGTCGTCAGTTGTTCAATTCAATTTTAGCCACTTGCTCGTCTCACACAGCTAACGGGCAACTGACCACTGACAACGGACAGTTTCAAGATGACCTGCGGCGCTCGTGCCGCGAGGGAATCGTGTAGGGACGCGAGATGTTTGCCTTCTCGTCAGCGTCCTGCGCCGCCGCTTCGTTGAGCGCGGAGATGCCGGAGCCGGGCAGCGTTCCCGGCGGGACGGCTTCGCGCGCCTGCGCCGCAGGGATGTCGCGCCGGTCGCGCAGAGACTCTTTCATCACCTTGTCCTGCAACATCATCACGGCGTTGATGAGCATTTCGGGTCGCGGCGGGCAGCCCGGAATGTACACGTCCACCGGCACGATCTTGTCCACACCCTGCACGATGGCGTAGTTGTCGAACACTCCGCCCGACGTGGCGCACGCGCCCATCGAAATGACCCACTTCGGTTCGGGCATCTGATCGTAGATGCGACGCAAGACCGGAGCCATCTTGCGCGAGACGCGGCCTGAGACGATCATCACGTCGGCCTGGCGCGGGCTGGCGCGAAACACCTCGGAGCCGAAGCGCGCCAGATCGTGCCGCGAACTCGTCGCGTTCATCATTTCGATGGCGCAGCAGGCGAGGCCGAAGGTCGCCGGCCACAATGAAGACTTGCGCGCCCAGTTGACGATTGAATCGAGCGTTGTCGTCAACACTTCCGGCAGCGCTTCCGCGAGCTTATTTTCGAGACCCATAATTAAAACTCCTGCACAACTTGAGACCTGATCAGGCGGCGGCGCGATGCTCAA
>DASQDV010000122.1:0-4709 GCA_035633995.1 Pyrinomonadaceae bacterium
GATGATGGGCTGGGCTGAACTCCTGAAACTCGGCCTGCTCGACGAGAAGGGGCAGCGACACGCGCTCGACGTGATCGAATCGAGCGCGCGGGCGCAGGCGCAACTCATCGGCGATTTGCTCGACATCTCGCGCATCATCTCCGGCAAACTCAGGCTCGAAGTGCAGCCCGTCGAACTCGCGCCCATCATCGAGGCGGCGATGGACGTGGTGCACCCGGCGGCTGAAGCGAAGTCTATCCAGCTCGTCGCGCGCTTCAGCCGGAGCGTCCGCATGGTTTCCGGCGACCCCGACCGCTTGCAGCAGGTGGTCTGGAATTTGTTGTCGAACGCCGTCAAGTTTACGCCCGAAGGCGGGCGGGTCGAAGTCTCGCTCAAGCGCGCGGGCGAGCAGGCCGAGATCGTCGTCAAAGATAACGGCGTCGGCATCAGCCCCGACTTTCTGCCGCACGTCTTCGAGCACTTCCGCCAGGCCGACAGTACCAGCACGCGCACGCACGGCGGACTCGGTATCGGCCTCGCCATCGTCCGCCGCCTGATCGAACTGCACGGCGGCACTGTGACGGTCGAGAGCGAAGGCGAAGGGCGCGGCGCGGCATTCCTTATACGGCTTCCGCTTCTGCGCCGCCATACCACCACCAAGACTACGGCGGCCAGAAAAAAACGCGCCTGACACGCGACGGGCGCTCCTCCGCGCCGCGCCCGCACAAGTTACATTCACGATCCTATCTGCGCCGGGAACAACTCTCATGGAGATCATCAAAGTGCGTTCGCGCGAGCGCGAGCAGTTGGTCGAGTTCACGGATGAAGTGCGCCGCCGTCTCAAGGCTTCGGGCGCGCACACGGGCGTCTGCGTGCTCTACGTGCAGCACACCACCGCCGGTCTGACCATCAACGAGAACGCCGACCCGGACGTGCCCCGCGACATGCTCCACGCACTTCGCACGCTCATCCCGCAACACGGCATGAACTTCCACCACAACGAAGAGAACTCCGACGCGCACATCAAAACATCGCTCGTCGGCACGAGCGTCACCGTGCCGTTCCACGACGGCGAGTTGCTCTTAGGGCGCTGGCAGGGAATTTTCTTATGCGAGTTTGACGGCGCGCGCGAACGGCAGGTGATTATGATGATCAGGTGAAAAAGTTTCAGGTTGCAGGCTTCAAGTTTCAGGTTAAATAAACTCAGCCCTGAAACTCGAAACCTGCAACCTGAAACTTTCCTACCATGCGCGTGACCAGCGCGGCCCCGTGTGCACGTCGTCGCGCAGGCGCGCGTCAACTCCGGCGCGCAGTTCCAGGAGGCGTCCGAAAAGCCAGAGCAGATCGGAGAGACGGTTGAGGTAAGCCACCGTCTGCGGCGCGGCTTCTTCGCCCGCTTCCGTGAGGCGTACCACCGAACGCTCGGCGCGGCGACAGACCGTGCGCGCCATGTCGTAGGCCGCCGCCGCCGCGTGATCGCCCGGCAGAGACCAGTCGGACAAAATCCCCTCCATGCCTTCGATGCGGTTGACATGCGCGGTCAATGCTTCGACCATCGCCTCCGTCACATACGGCGGCTCGCGCCGCGCGCCCTGCGGGTTCGCCACGCCCCCGCTCACCGCAAACAGCTCTCGCTGAATCTCCTTCGTCAACGCGCGCACCTCCGCGTCGTCGCAGATCGAACGCGCGAAGCCCATCACCGAAGTCAACTCATCAATCGTCCCGTAAGCCTCAACCCGCAGGTCTGCTTTTGAGACGCGCTCGCCGCCGATCAACCCCGTCTTTCCCTTATCGCCCGCTTTCGTCGCTATACTCATAAGCACTCCTCAGAATGTCAGTTGTCAGTGGTCAGTTGTCAGTTGTTCAAGACCTTCTTTAGCAGCTCGTGTGATGGCCTCGAAACAACGGGCAACCGACGACGGACTACTGACAAATTTCACATTGCCGCCAGACGTTGCTGCCGTCTGAGCAGCCATAAGAAGACGGGGCCGCCCGCGAGCGCGGTGATCGCGCCGACGGGCAGTTCGCCGACGCCCAAGACCGTGCGCGCGACGGCATCGGCCAACATCAGGAACGCCGCACCGAGCAGAAACGAACACGGCAAAATCACGCGCACGTCTTCGCCAAAGAACAGGCGCACGGCGTGCGGCACGATCAAGCCGACGAAGCCGATTGTGCCGCCGACGGCGACCGTCACGCCGACGATCAGAGAACTCGCCGCATAGACCAGCCGCTCGCTCCGGCGCACGTTGACGCCGAGGCTCGCCGCCGTCTCTTCGTCCAAAGCGATCAGGTGCAGGTCGCGCGCCATCAGGGCGAGGATGATCCAACCGGGCACTAAAAACAGGAGCATGCGCCAGATGAGATCGAAGCCCACCACGTCGAGGCTGCCAATCGTCCAGCGCAGAATTTGCAGCGCGCGCGAATAGTCCGTGAAGTATTGAATGATGACGACGAAGGACGCGGCCACGAAGTTCAGGACGACACCCGCGAGCAAAAGCGCGCCCGGCATCACCACCGCGCCCGTGCGCGCCAGCCTGTAGACGACGAGCATCGCCGCGCCTGCGCCCGCGAACGCCGCGAGAAAGATAAACGGCACGCCCGCCACCTTCGCGCCGAACCCGAACGCTATCGCGATGCTCGCGCCGAGCGCGCCGCCGCCCGACACGCCGAGCGTCAGCGGCTCCGCGAGCGGGTTGCGAAACAGGGCTTGCAGCGACGCCCCGACCATCGCCAGCGACGCCCCCACCATCCCCGCCATCAACACGCGCGGCAAACGCAGACGAAAAAAGAGCAGCCGCGCCATTTCATCCCCGCGCAAGTCCGCGAACGCAATCGGCGCATAGCCGACCCACAGCGCAACTGCGGTCGAGACGACGAGCACCAACGCCAGCAGCAGCAGAGCGCGCGGCAAACGACCCGCCGACGACTTCTGAATTTTGACCTGCGATGTGCTGTCTGAAATCAAATTACGCTCACCAGTTCCCGCCGCGCTTTGAGATTCAAAATCGCCGGTTCACTCTGACCACACGAACGTCCGCCCGAACGCCTGCCGCGCGCGGACGTGCTCGTCTGCGTAAACTCCGGCCAGCACTTCGTCGCGCAACACCTCGGCAGGCGTGCCCGCAGCCGCGACCGCGCCGTCGCGTATCGCAAACACCTGATCGAAGGCCGGATCGAGCAGTTGCAGATCGTGCGTTACGATGAGCGCCGTGATGCCGCGTTCGTCGCGCAGCCGCGTCAGGTGTCGGATCAACCCCGCGCGGTGTTTCAGATCGAGCGCGGCGGACGGCTCGTCCAACAGCAGGCATTCCGGCTCTTGTGCGAGCGCGCGTGCGAGCGCGACGAGTTGCCGCTCGCCGCCCGAAAGTTCCGTCACGCTGCGCGCCGCGAGGTGCGCGGCGTCAACGGCTGCGAGCGCGTCGTGCGCCACCGCCAGGTCGCGCTCGTTCTCGAAACGAAAACGCGAGGTATAAGGGCTGCGCCCCATCAACACCACTTCGAGCGCGGTCAGCGGAAACACTCCCGCCGACGCCTGCGGCACGTCGGCGATGCGCCGCGCACGCAGGCGGCCATCAAGCGACGAAAGCGGCACGCCGTCGAAGACGATTTCGCCGCGCGCCGGTTGGACGAGTCCGCAGAGCAGGCGGACGAGCGAAGACTTCCCCGAACCGTTCGCACCGATCAAGGCCGCGAGCACGCCGCGCCGCAAATCGAGCGACGCGCCGCGCACCACCTCCGGCAGCCCCGCCGCGTATGCGAAATACAACTCGCGCGCTTCGAGCAAAACCCCAGCGCCCGCCGCGTTTCTCTCACCCGTTGGCTGTGCAGCTTTATCCATAACCAGTCCGCAGGATCAAACATGTCGGGACGCAGAGATTATCTTCAAATCACGAATGATCACTCAACCCCTCGTGTTTTACTTTGTGTCTCCAGCGCCTCTACGTGAAAATTATTCTCACGCAGCGGCGCCGGAGACGCAAAGGATGATAAGCGATAACCTGCGGCTTGTTCCTGAAAGCTCACTGCCCTTTCGCGCCGCCGAACGCTTCGGGGTGGATCAGCTCCGCGAACTTGCGCGCCGTGTCGCCGACGAACTGCGAAGGATGCAGCATTGATTCGTCGCGCAGACTGTAGACGCGCCGCTCGCGCACGGCGCGCACGTTCGAGAGTTCCTTCCAGACTTCCTGCGCGTCCTCGGCGAGTTTGCCGTCGCCTGTTTGCAGCATGTCGAAGATGATGTCGGGGTCGAGAGAGACGACGGCCTCTTTGCTGATCTGCCCGAAGCCGTTCGAGGCGGGTGGCGCGATGGACTCGCCGCCCGCCGTCTCGATCAACTCCGCGAAGAAGCTGCCGCGCGTCGCCGTGTACAGCCCGCGCAAGGTGCCGGGCACGCGATCCACTATGCACAGCACGCGCAGGCGTGGCAGATCGCGCGTGCGCGCACGCACGTCGTCGAGTTTCGCTTGCGTCTCCGCAACGAGTTGGCGCGCGGCGTCTTCCCTGCCCGTCACGCTCCCGATCTGCTCGATGCTCGCGAGCGCGTCGGCCACCGTGAAACTCGGCACGGTGACGGTGCGCACGCCGAGCGCGTCGAGTTTATCTTTGATGAGCGGCGCTTGCGAGGCCGTCATGATGATGAGATCGGGCTTGAGCGTGGCGACCTGTTCCAGATTCGTGTTGCTCCACCCGCCGATCTTCGGCAACTGCGCCACCTCCGGCGGAAACTT